>JAOAEQ010000003.1 GCA_026416715.1 bacterium | reverse complement strand
TACAGGTACATATACAACACCAACCGCGATATTTAATCCGGTCTGGATTACCACTGATGGAACAGAATGCTATTCGACGTTTGCTTATTCTGGTGATATAGACTGGGCAAAATTCTTCGGAAAAGCAGGACGAACATATCGGATTCGGGTTACCAGCTTTTCACCTGGTGTATCAATAAAATTCTATCTCTATGGCCCTAATGGGAAAACACTGCTAGGATATGGATATACTGAACTTGTTAAACAGCTTAGTGAAACTGGTATCTACTATATTAAGATAATTAACGAATTAACCGGAACAGGCGGATACTCCATTTCAATAACTGATATTACTCCTACTTCAATTCCACCGGAACTTTGGAAAGAATACTAGAATAACGGATTCAATCTCGAAGAAGATTTCGAGATTGAATCCGTTCCCTATCCGTTTACGTTGCATCGTTTACTATTCTTCAAATTAAATTTTATTGTTTAAATTTGGATTTGTAAATATTTATGAAATATACAGAGGTTTTAATCATCGGTTCGGGTATCGCTGGTTGCTCCGCAGCAATTAAACTCGCGGAAGCTGGCCGTTCCGTGATTCTACTCAATCGTAGTCCTGATTTAGCCGAATCGAACACCAACTATGCGCAAGGTGGTATTGTTACGCTTGGTCCAGATGACGACCCGGCAATTTTAGCGCAGGATATTATTAATGCCGGTGATGGATTATGTAATCCTGCTGCCGTTCAAGTTCTCGTTGAATATGGACCAAAATTAGTAACTAATTTTCTCATCAATCAGTTGGGTGTAGAATTTTCCCGGAATGCTTCCGGTCAACTTGATATCACGCTCGAAGCAGCTCATTCTAAACGACGCATCCTCCACGCAGATGATGCCACAGGCGCAGCTATTGAAAAGAAACTAGTTGATGCAGTTAAACAATCCCCAAAAATTACTGTTCTTACGAATTATACCGCAATTGATCTAATTACTCGACCGCATCATTCAACGAATCCGCTGGCAATCTATGACGATGTTACCTGCGCTGGAGTATATGCCCTGAATAATAGCACGCGAAGCGTTGAAACTATTTTCGCTGAGAAAATCATTCTTGCTACTGGCGGTATTGGTCAATTATTTTTGCACACTACAAATCCAGAAGGAGCACGGGGTGACGGAATCGCTATGGCAGCCAGAGCTGGCGCGCAACTTATTAATATGGAATATATCCAATTCCATCCGACCGCTTTTTATCATAAAGATGCTGACCGATTTCTTATTTCCGAATCTATCCGAGGAGAAGGTGCGAAACTATGCAATAAATCCGGCGAATATTTTATGACTCGATATGACCCAGAACTAGCTGACCTCGCTCCACGAGATGTCGTCGCTCGAGCTATCCATGAAGAAATGCTCCGTCGGTCTGATGACCACGTTCTTCTAGATTGTTCTCCACTGAAAAGCAAAGGCATAGATATTTCCGACCGCTTTCCAACCGTTTATCAGAAATGTCTCTCTTACGGAATAGATGCTCAACATATGCCTATTCCAGTTGTTCCGGCAGCACACTATTTCTGCGGTGGGATTAAAGTCGATACTTACGGCCGTACCAATATCCAGAACCTCTATGCGATTGGCGAATGTTCTTGTACTGGACTTCACGGAGCTAACCGTCTTGCGTCAACATCACTTCTTGAAGGACTTGTTTGGGCTACCCGAGCTACAGAAGATATTTGCCAACATTTTACTGTTACTACGAACTTAAAACATTCTTCTGCCAACCAAAGCCAGCACTTGTTGAACTCTGATATACCACCTTGGCAAGATACCGGGCTTGATGAAGATGTTGATCCAGCCCTTATTATTCAGGATTGGGTTACTATCAAGACCACGATGTGGAACTATGCAGGAATTGTCAGAACAACTAAACGGCTAGAACGAGCTCAAGCTGACCTCGAATATCTCTCGCACAGAATTGAACAATTTTATCGAAAAACGAAATTAACCGATGCTCTTATCGGTCTTCGAAACGGTATCCAAGTTGCTCTGCTAATTATCAATGCTGCACAACGGAACCCGATTTCGCGTGGATGTCATTTTAGAAAATAAAATATTTTGCTTTGCTAGAAAATGCAGATTCTGTTAGCGGTTAAGAAACTTTGGTAAAATGGCTATTTTATTTGAATCATCTTATCAAGAGCGGATTTAGCTTTTTGTTGGATATCCGGTGGGACAGTAATTACGGGTTCCATAGTAAGTAAAGATTGATATACTGATTTTAATGTTGTAATTTTCATATTTGGACAAAGCAGTTTATCTGAAGCAAGATAAAATTTCTTTTCTGGATTATCTTTCTGTAATCGATGTAATATTCCCTTTTCCGTTCCGATAATAAATTCTGTTCCTTTTGATTCTTTAACATACTGAACAATACCTTCGGTGCTAGCAATTTTATCCGCTAATTTTCTAACTTCCGGTCTGCATTCTGGGTGGCAAACAAATTCTGCATTCGAGTGTTGCTCCTTTAATTTCATTACTTCTTCCGCAAAAATATACTCGTGAGTTGGACAATATCCATCCCATAATATAAACGTGGGTTCAGTTATAGCTGATTCAATTGGTAACGAAATGATTGGTCTGGCTTCTTTCCCCAACCTTTTTTCAGTCTGCTCTGCAACCCAGGAACCAAGATTTTTATCCGGAACAAATAAAATGCTTTTATCCCGCGGGATACTTTGGACAACCTTAACTGCGTTTCCGGACGTACAACAAATATCACTAACGGATTTCACTGCTGCTGTTGTATTGACATAACTTACGACTACTAGTTCGGTTTTGGAATTAGAAAGTTGGAATTTAACTTTCTGGATTTGTTCTGCAGTTGCCATATCTGCTAAAGGACAACCTGCATTTATTTCCGGTAAAATAACGGTTTTTTCTGGACAGAGAATAGCGGCAGATTCCGCCATAAAATGTACCCCACAGAAAATCACAACTTTCGCTGGGGTTTGCGCTGCTATAATACTCAATCCAAGAGAATCACCAACAAAATCAGCGATATCCTGTATTTCACCCAGCTGATAGTTATGGGCTAAAATTACCGCATTCCGTTCTTTTCGTAACCGATTAATTTCTGTTATATAGAACTGTTGATTTTCCATAAATTTTCTTTTCGTAGGTATTACAGCAGGATCTCGGCGTTAAGCGACATGTCAACGTGCCACCGGGAAAAGTAACATTGCTTCAAAAACATTATCTCCGCAAATAGGCAAATAAGTTATATTACGACATTTCGGTATAGTATCGGGATATTGGGCATAGGTTATGCCATTAGACCTTTACCTTAATACTCCGAAATGATTTTTTATTCAATAATAATGTTGTCTATCAATCTCGTTTTTCCAATATATACTGCTATTGCAATTAATACCGGTTCTGTTATAACGTTTACATCATCTAAAGTTTTCGGGTCAACTATTGAAACATAATCAATCCGCGCATCCGGTTGACTTGAAATTAACTGTTGCATCGCCTGAATGATACGAGCCGCATTTTTTTCACCTTGCTTAATTATCGATTGCGCAAGTTGCAGTGATTGATAGAGAACCACGGCTTGCCGTCGTTCATTATCTGACAAGTATTTATTTCTAGAACTCATCGCTAAACCATCGCATTCTCGCGTTGTAGGAAGAATAACCACCTTTACTGGAATATTTAAATCTTGAACCATTTTCGAGAGTAATATCGCTTGTTGCGCGTCTTTTTGACCTAGATAGAGCGTATCCGGTTGCACGATATTCAATAATTTAGTAACAATCGTTGCTACTCCACGAAAATGCCCTGGTCGACTTTTTCCACATAAACGTTTGCTTAACTGCTCAACGGTTACATAGGTCTGATATCCTTCTGGATAAATTTGTTCATCAGAAGGGATAAAGAGACAATCTATCCCAATCGGTTCTGCTAAACTTATATCGTGATTTAAATCACGGGGGTATTGCGTAAAATCTTCTTGCGGACCGAATTGGGTCGGATTTACATAAATACTTACAACAACCCGGTCACACTGTTTCCTTGCTTCCCGCATTAAATTCAGATGTCCTTCGTGGAAATAGCCCATTGTCGGAACAAACCCAATCGTCCGATTCTCTTTGCGAACATTATTCGACCAGGTTTGCATTTCACCAATATTTTTAATAATCTGCATAGACATAATTGACTTGAATGTCGGTGGAATTATATCAATTGAAGAAATTTATTATATTCGACTTCGTCAATTTCAAATGCGTGGTCTTGGGTAGGAAAACTACCAGATTGAACTTCAGATTGGTACTGTTGAATAGCGGATTTCATCTGCTCAAACAAACGCGCATATATCTTGACGTGTTTGGGATATTTTCCTTCATACATTCCTAAAACATCGTGGAGAACGAGAACCTGACCGTCACACCATACTCCAGAACCGATACTAATCGTTGGAATAGCAAGTTTTTCTGAGATCACTTTTGCAACCTTCCAAGGAACACATTCTAATACGATACTAAATACACCTAATTGTTCTAAAGCCAACGCGTCATCAAATAATCGTTTTGCTGTCTCCGCATCTCTTCCTGTTACTTTATATCCACCAAACCGATGGATCGATTGCGGGACTAATCCGATATGACCCATAACGGGGATTCCAGCGTCAAGGATAGCGCGAATAGTTGGGATACGTTCCTTTCCACCTTCAATTTTAACTGCGTGTGCGCCAGCATCTTTAATAAATCTGCCAGCATTACGTACTGCTTCCTCGATACTTACCTGATACGACATAAATGGCATATCACCAACTATCACGGCAGAACCATTACCCCGTGCTACTGCTTTTGTATGATGAATCATTTCATCCATTGTTACCGGCAGAGTGGTTTGATAACCTAAAATAACCTGACCTAATGAATCGCCAACGATAATGATATCTATCCCAAGCTGGTCAAGTAACTGTGCACTATAAAAGTCATATGCTGTTAACGCAACGATTTTTTTCTTATCGCGTTTCTTTTGGATAATTTTTGTGACAGTCATCATAATAGTTCAGAAATAATATTCAGGCGGTCAAATAATGTTGAATCCAAACGGATCAATTTCAATCTGGTTATTCGGAAAGGTATGTGTAATCTACACTTTAATCTTGCCAATCTTTTGTACCTTTTCCATATGAAAAGGTTCACCTTTTTTACTCGCCGTTCGTGCCCGTGCTTTTAACTCGGATAGTAAAGTAGCGATAGTTTTTTTCAGAACTGGATGGTAGAGTTTCGGGGCTATTTCCGCTAATGGAATAAGAACAAAAGCGCGGTTGGCTATCTCCGGATGCGGTACCTTAAGATTTTCATCATCAATCAATATTTTACCAAAAAAGAGGATATCTAAATCGATCGTGCGCGGTCCCCCTTTTTTGTTCCGTTTCCGATGGAGTTTATACTCTATTTCTTGCAAATATCGATGTAACGCTTCCGGTCCTAAATCGGTCTGCAATTTGATGACTGCGTTTAAGAATTCCGGCTGGTCTTTATGTGGTCCCCATGGTTCAGTTTTATATAGAGACGATATTTTTAAAATTTTAACCTGCGGGCATGCATAGAGGTAATCTATCGCCTGTTGAATATTCTGGCTCCGGTCACCAAGGTTAGACCCTAACGAAATATATGCAATACGTCTCATCATAATAAACATATCCTTAATCCCGCCACTTTTATCTTAGTGTTTATTCTATTTATATTGGTTTCGGATTTCGGATTTGCGATATCAAATTTTATGGATATATTATATCTTGATTTTAGCAATACGGTCAACTGCTTCTGCTAAACGGGATTCTGCCGTAGTTAACGTCATCCGAATATACCCTTCCCCATACTGGCCAAATCCGATTCCTGGAGTTGTTACGATACCAGCTTCTTGAATGAGTTTTTCTGTAAATTCCATTGATGTATATCCTTGGGGGACAGCTACCCAAACATAGAATCCAGCTAACGGTTTATTGACCTTTATCCCACAGGATTCTAGCCCAGAAACTAAAACATCGCGTCGCCGTTGATAAATTTCTCGCATCTCTTGAACACTTCGCATATCTCCGGTCAACGCTGCTATTCCCACTTCTTGAATCGCACCAAATACTCCGGAATCAAGATTACTTTTAATAAAAAGTAAACCTGATAATATCTCGGGATTACCCACAGCAAAACCAATTCGCCAACCGGTCATGTTAAATGTTTTTGATAAGGAATGGAACTCGATTCCGACTTCTTTCGCACCTTTTGCTTGGAGAAAACTCGGCGGTTGATATCCATCAAAACTGATTTCGGTATATGCAGCATCGTGACAAATAATGAGATTATGTCGCTTAGCGAATTCAACGACCTGTTCAAAAAACGATACCGTGACCGTTGCTCCGGTTGGATTATTTGGATAATTGAGAAACATCAATTTGGTTTTGGGACAAACTTTTTTCTCTAATGTACTTAGATTCGGCAGAAATCCATTTCGTTTTTTTAAAGCATAAAACTGGGGTTTTCCACCAGCAAAAATCGTCCCGGATAGATAAACCGGATACCCCGGGTCTGGAATTAATACTTTCTCCCCTGGATTGATAAACGCTAATGGAATATGTCCGATCCCTTCTTTCGACCCGATTAATGTTATCACTTCTGTTTTCGGGTCAAGGTCAACGTTAAATCGCGTTTTATACCATTGGGCTACTGCTTCTCGAAATGTTAGGAATCCTTCATACGGTGGGTATTGATGATATAATGGGTTATTGGCAGCCACAGCAAGTTTATCAATAAGATGTTTTGGGGTTGGTAAATCCGGGTCACCGATCCCGAGATTGATAATATCAATTCCACGAGCTATTGCTTCCCGTTTTAATTGATCTATGCGAAAAAATAAATATGGCGGGATTGCTTCGGTTCGTTTTGCGCGTTGAAATTTTTGTTCCATAAATGTTATCGTATCTCCTGTGTTGTATTATATATTTATTTGCTGGAGACTATCGTTGTTGCTTTTGGGTTCCTTCCGTAAGTGTTTTAACAAATCCTCGGGGGTCACTTGCACGAGATACAGCTTCATCGTAGGTTATCAACCCGCGTTCATATAAATTCTGCAAGGATTTATCCATCGATTGCATACCAAATTCACCGCTGGTCTGTAATAATGTGGCTATCTGTTCAGTTTTTTGGGTCCGGATAACATTTCGTACCGCAGGTGTAGCCGCAAGGATTTCTACGGCAACAACTCGTCCGCCGCCAATTTTCGGGATTAACTGCTGGGCAATTATCGCTTGCAGACATCCAGCTAATTGGATGCGAACTTGGTCTTGCTGATATGGTGGAAAAACATCGATAATCCGGTCTATCGTTTGCGCTGCATCAGGAGTATGCAATGTCGCTAAAACTAAATGCCCGGTTTCCGCAGCGGTTAATGCGGTTGATATCGTTTCTAAATCTCGCATTTCTCCTATACAGATGACATCCGGATCTTGCCGTAAACAATGCCGTAATGCAATAGGAAATGAATGCGTATCTGCAGCAATTTCCCGCTGTTTCACTACCCCTTTATGATGTTGGAGCACATATTCAATTGGGTCTTCAATGGTGATGATAAGACAATTCCGTTCTCGACTGATTAAATCTAACATTGCAGCTAATGTTGTAGTTTTTCCCATTCCAGTAGGTCCGGTTACCAATACCAATCCATTCGGCCGGCGCGCAAATGACGCAATTACCGGCGGAAGTCCGAGTTCTTCAATCGTTAATATTTTCGTTGGAATCGCACGAAACGCCGCTTCTACGTTCCCTTTTTCTTTATGCACATTGACTCGGAATCGACCGACGCCCTCTAATTGAACAGAAAAATCCAATTCCCATTCTCGTTCAAATTTCGACCTCTGTTCATCATTCAGTAACGAGTAGATAGCTGCGCGCGTTTCAGCACGAGTCAACGGCGTTTTGCTCGCTGGTATCAAGCGCCCGTCAACTCGAATCATCGGCGGAACGTCAACGACTAAATGCAAATCGGATGCTCCAGCGTCAACGGTCTGTGTTAATAGACCCTTGATATCAATCATAATGCTACCAACTCCCTTCTTGATTGATACGGATTAATTGCATAATTTCTGTAGCAATATGTTTTGCCGGATTATCAATTGGAAAATTCTGAATCATTCGATTGCGCATCGCTTCCAGTTCGGTTTTCTCGCGAAAAAGCTTATCGACAATCAGACTCACTTCACTAACTTCATCCGTCCGAATAGCTACCCCTTGGCTGACCAAATATTGACTATTCTTTTCCTCTTGTCCGGGAATGGGTTTAACAATCAGCATTGGCAGCTTTTTAATCAATGCTTCTGTACTGGTTAATCCGCCAGATTTCGTTATAATTAAATCACTGATACTCATTAATTCGTGAACGTTATCAATAAATCCAAAGATATATAATGGATGACGCGATGATGCGGTGAATCCTTGCAGTTCTCGTTCGAGCTTTTTATTCAATCCAGTTACCACTAATATCTGAAACGGTGTCTGACATTGCATTAAACTTTCAATTATCTCAGGGATAGGACCAAATCCGAGACTACCGCCCATAACCAATACGACATTCATCTGGTCTGAAACCCCGAGTTTTTCGCGGACCTGCTGTCGGTCACATGGCATCGAAAATACTTTATCCACAGGGATTCCTAATATTTTAATTCGGGATTCTGGAACACCACGGGCAATTAATTTCTCTTGTGTAAATTTAGCGGCTACCGTATATAAATCTACTCCTTCAGTAGGCCAGTAGTGATTCGCTTCAAAATCTGTTATCACTGCTACCAATGGAACTTTTAATTCTCCGGAACGTTTCATTGTTGAAATGACACCGCAGGGAAACGCTTGAGTACAAATCACTGCATGCGGAGCATAGGCTACTAGGAAATTTTTAAATTTCGCTGAATTCTTCTTATGTATATATTCACGAAACTTACTTGACCATTCCGCTAATCGGTCGTTATCATACAAGTAATCCCAGATTTCCGGGGTGGTTTTTAAGATACTTAAATAGGTTCGGTTGACGACCCGCTCTACAAATGGATTAGTAGTACAATCAAAAAAATTAGCGTTGACCACCTCAACTTCAGGATAATAACTTCGAAATGATTTCTCTAGCGCATTCGCCGCCTGCTGATGTCCAGACCCTTTTGGCACTGAAAGAATTAAAATTCGTTTATCCATAATGGTGTATTATCGTAACATAGAGAAGTAGATTCGAGCAATGGATAGCAAGATACACTCGCGATGCTAAACATCTAAATCCAAATGTCAAAAAGATAGCAAAATCTAAACTGCATAGACTGAAAATTGAAAATGGTTAACTGCTACTGTTGTATTGAGTAGACATATGAAGTGCTTTAGTGCTTTAGTTTTTCCGTTATTATTGCAGAAATTTGGTCGAACGCTGGTTTTAACGCTGGATATAATCCTTTAAATATCTGATAGAACTCGTTATATCTTTTACTATTTTCAAGTATTGGGTCAGTTACACTGGTTACTGTAACGATTCGTTCAACGGCAGTTGCAATATCCGGATAAACTCCTGCACCAACTCCAGCGAGTATTGCAGCACCAAGTGCCGCCCCTTCAGTCGTATTAACGGTTACTACTGGTGTATTAAATATATCCGCACAAATCTGCCGCCATAATCCGGATTGAGCACCGCCACCAGTAACGCGAATCTGTTGTATCGGTTGTCGCAGTTCACGCATTATCTCCAGACTATCTCGCATACCAAAGGTAACTCCTTCGAGTACGGCACGGATTAAATCTTCCCGAGTCGTTTTTGCGGTAATTCCGAAAAAAACTGATTTCGCATTGGGGTCACCGTGCGGACTTCGTTCGCCCATTAAATATGGCAAAAAGATTACACCATTACTACCTACCGGCACTAGACTTGCTGCTTCGGTTAAGATTTCATAAGGGTCAACCTTCCGTTTTTTCGCTATTTGTTTTTCGAAAACACCGAGTTGGTCGCGAAACCAACGAAATGAGAATCCCGCTGATAACATACATCCCATTAAATACCACTTATACCGCACCGAATGGCAAAAACTATGCACTCTCAATTTCGGGTCAACCTTAACGGTATCGGTATGACAAAAAATCACCCCGGAAGTACCGATACTCGCCAGAACCCTGCCTTCGAGAATAATCCCGTTACCGATAGCACTGCAGGTGTTATCCGCACCACCGGCAATAACCGGGGTTCCTACTTTTAACCCAGTTGTTAATGCAACTTTTTTGGTTATTTCACCGCAAACCGAGTCCGATTCATAACAGTTTGGAAACCAATCTGGATTGATATCGAGTCTTTGCAACATTTCAGATGACCACGTTCGTTGTTTATTATCAAACAAAATTGTGCCTGAAGCATCAGAAACTTCCGTAGCAAGAACGCCGGTCAGTTTATATCGCACATAATCTTTGGGAAGAACGAGTTTATTAACTCGCGCATAATGCTCCGGCTCACAATCACGTAACCAAAGGATTTTCGGGGCAGTGAATCCGGATAATGCGGTATTTCCGACGAGTTCTCGGAGTTTATCCAGTCCGATTTTTTCGATTATTGTTTGACATTGTTCTACTGTTCTCTGGTCATTCCACAGAATACATGGTCGAACCGGTCGCAAGTTCTTATCTAGAAACACAGCGCCATGCATCTGACCGGATAAACTGATTCCTTTAACTTCAGCAGAATTTATTTTGCTACGTTGCAAAACTTTTCTGATACTTTTGACCGTTGCTTTCCACCAATTTTCCGGCTCTTGCTCCGACCAACCCGGATGCGGTTGCTCTAACGGATACTCGATAACTGATTTCGTAACAACGTTTCCTTTAGTATCAAATAGCACAGTTTTTGCACCGCTAGTTCCGACATCAATTCCAATGAGATACGGCATAATACTCCTCTTTTCTAGTTTGATTTAATTGTATGCTAATAAAATTACCATAGACTCTGAATTTTATCAATATCACCCGATGTACGTTCGGTTACACTTTCGTTATCACCATGGTCTCGTAGTGGAGTTACTACGAACGAGATATTATCTCGTTCGTAGTAACTCCCTATTTAGCCGAGTTTTGAAAATAGATAAAAATCATAAAAGACACGATAAAATTGCTTGACAAACAGTGCGTATAATTGCTATCGTAAATGGTAAAATTTTTATGAAATTGAAATTATACAAGCTTAACTCACCACCAACTATTTTATTAGGACTTATTATTCTTGGGTTTCTGATTAGGATAATTCCGTATCACGCGGCGATTCAGAATAATTTTATCAACTTTTTTGAACAAGACCCATACTATCATCTCCGCCGGGTTTTTCTAGCTTTATCACATCATTTCTATATTCCGAGTTATGATAGTTATTCCGGTTTCCCACAAGGACTCTATTGCTTCTGGCCAAGTTTCTACGACTTACTAATTGCAATTCCAGCTTGGTTAATCGGGTTCGGCAAGCCAACCAGATATATTGTTGAACTGATCGCTGCATTCGTTCCTCCAATTCTCGGCGCATTAACCTTGATTTCGGTGTATCTGTTGACTAAAGAAGTCTTTAACAAAAAAATCGGATTATTTACCGCATTTTTCTATGCTCTATTACCAGGACATATTTACTGGACACTTATCGGCAGACCAGACCATCATTCTGCAGAACCGATTTTCCCGCTGCTAATGTTTTGGTTTCTCCTGCTCTCTCTCAAGCAACAGAGGTCAGAAGCCAGCGGTCAGAAGTTAGAAAGAACCCTACCTACGGTCTACTCTCTACGGTTGCCTATTTTAACCGGCGTTATGCTCGTCTGTAGTCTGCTCGTTTGGCCAGGCGCATTGATTTTTATCGGAATTTTAGTCCTTTATTTATTAATTCTTATCTCTATTGCACATGGTGATAAACCAAAAACTATCTATCTAACCAAACTCAATATAACAATTTTCGGTACTGCCTTCCTAATCTTACTGCCAATTTGTGCAAGTACCTATTGGGGTAAACATTTTTTATTCGCTTATGATGCATTAAGTTGGTTCCATATCGTTCTCATTTGCGGAATTTTAGGTATCTTAATTTTGTTAGGATACCTTTCTTTATGGTTCAGTAATCAACCTCGTTGGCGGTACGTTCTATCAGGTCTCTGGTTCCTCATCGTTCTCTATATCATAATCTATTTAATCCTACCAACATTCACCAGCCATTTTATGAACGGAATTGGTTGGGTGATTAAATCTGACCCTTGGCTGAAAACAATTACCGAATTCCAACCGCTATTTATCAGTATGGGCGTTTTTTCCGCATTCCGCCCGACTAGCTTTTTCGGATATGGATTCTATTTGCTCCCATTAGTCTATTGGATTTTGTTCTATAGACTCATGAAAAAAAGACAATTGCCGGGGTTCGGCTCTGATTCGCCGATTCTGCAATTTTCCGATTCTGGAATCTTATGGTTCTGTATTTTTTTCATCTGCATCATCATCCTAGGGTTAATGCAAAGTCGGTTTTCTCATTTTCTGGCTTATCTCGTTGCCGTCGGTTATGCATTTTTAACACTAATTTTAACAGAGCGGTTCCAAGATTTATTTATTAAATCCGAAATACGGAATACGAAATCCGAAATTATCCGCTTCCTGCTAACAGCGGTTTGTCTTCTAGTTCTATTGATGCCTTGCTTACGCGAGATCCGCTCGTTACCTTGGAAATATGCCGGGGTTCCAAAAGAATGGCGGGAAACCTTACTCTGGATTAAACAGAATACTCCCGCTACCCGATATTATGATAAACCGAATAAAATCCCGGAATACGGAATACTTGCTCCTTGGATAGCCGGACATTGGATAAATTATATTGCTGAACGACCAACTATTTGCAACGGATTCCATACTAACGCAGATAATAACCGAGCTGGCATGCGGTTTTTTTTGACTGAAGATGAAATGATTGCGACTCGGATTTTAGATGAGAAAAAAGCAAGATATATTATTTTAACTGATTTGACTCCGAATCTATTAGAATATGGAAAATTAATTGGAACCGATGCCAGCGAATATATCTACCGAATGGTTCAGCATCCGAAAGAAGGCGGAACACGAATCGCATTTTTACCTACACAACAGTTCTATCGTCTGATTTCATCCCAACTCTATCTATTCGATGGAATGGATAAGGAGAGCCGAACTGCATTAGGAAATTATCGATTAGTCTATGAAACCTCAGCACAATGGAATGTTGAATCAGAACAAGTCAGTTGCTTGAAAGTTTTCGAGAAGGTTAAAGGCGCATCGATAATTGGGCATACGACTCCGAAAACAATAGTTAGGATTTCCGTTCCGATAATCACGAATACTGGTCGAGAGTTCGTTTATTCCGTTGAAACAATAGCTGATTATACCGGCACCTATAAATTTACTGTCCCTTATAGCACCGAAGATAACCCCTACCCGACGAAAGCAAAATCATCTTATTCAATTTCTTGGGCAAAACAAAAGAAATCGATTGTATCAGACGTGAATGAACGACAAGTGACCAAAGGTGAGGTAATAAATTTAACGAAAACTAACTAGTAATATAAATTCAAAAAGCTTCAGCAATATCAGTGTGTAGTAACAAAAACAGTAGATACTTTTGAACAAATACTTTTTATTCTCTTTAATTATTTTAAAGAATTCATCCTCGCTTCTAGTTTTAATTCACTACACATTAATACTATTCTTATATTTTTTTCATATGCTATTCTTATAGAAAGTTTTAGTAGCTATTATTTCATAATCTACTTTATCATCTAAATAGCAAGTATCGTCTTCGTTATGACCGCCTAATACATCACCCATAAGAACATAATTTATATTTTCTCTACTCAGAAAATATTTAAGCTCATTTTGATTGAATTCTTGTTAATATTTACAAAATGGCTTCGATCTAATGTCAATGAGAAATTCGATATTGTACTTTTTAAGAATATCAATAAATTCATTAATGGTACGATTACCGTAACCAATTGTAAACAATTGATTTTCATATTAATACTATACCTAAAACTAAAATAAACAATATTTAAATTATTATGAGAATGAACTAATCAAATGTAATATATTGGTTTATTATATGGTGATCCCTAATTTTCTATTTTTTCTTCTTGTTTCAATCTTTCAACGTCTAATTTTTGCGTTTTTTTCTGACCTATAAATACTTTCCACATACCATCCTTACATTGCCTATAATAAAATCGGTAGTCATAGTCAATATCTTTTCTTTCGAACCATTTATGTGTACCCTCAACACGTTTTCCTTTTATATTGCCAGTAGATAACGCCCTTATATCTTGCAGAACTTCAATAGGATCTTTTATTTCGCTCCATAGTGTATCAATTGTTCCCGGCATAAAATCAATTTGTGGCAAAAATACCCTAAGCATATCGCGGAATAAATCATTGGGATTCTTTCCTCGTACATTTTTCTCCGGTGTAATATGTGCTTCACTATATTGCTTTACTAATTGCTCTATTTTTAAATTTAATGAATTTAATTGAGTTTGTAATTTAGTATTCTCCATTAATAGATTATCTATTTCCTTTTGTTTATCTTTGAGCTCAGAGTCAAATGTTTTGATATATTTATTAAGTTCATCACTTTTATTTTCATATTCTTGGTTTAATCTACTATTCTCTACTCTTAATTTTTCGATAATTTCAGATGATCTTTCTGTTCCGGGGACAGCTTTTTGTATTTCTAATAACTGTTCTTCAAGTTTTCGTATTTTCTTCCGTTTTATTTTTAAATCAAGTTGCACTTTTTCGTATATTTTATATAATTCATCGTATTGCTTACGACTGTGTTCTAAACGTTCATTTAATCGTTTGTTTTCGTCTAATGCTACTGTAATTTTCTGTAATTCAATTTCTATTGATGATAATTTTTCTTCAAGTAAATCTTCCTTTTGCTTAATAATAGGAATATTTGGTTTAATATTTGTTTTGAATTTTCCTTGTGTTTTAGTCTCTTTTGTTATTTTTGAAGTTGAGAAAATATTATCGATTTTTTCCTGCGAAGGATGTTCTCCTTTTTCATCACTAATCCGATAAAACCATTTATATAAAATTCCGTTACTAGCAGGACGATAACTAAAACCTGCATGCAATACTTTTAATCCATTCTTTTTAATAATCTGTTCAATGTCCTTATATTCGTTTTCAGTAATATCCCGAAATAATAAATAACTATAATAACCTGTATTATCATAAAACCATTTTGAGTTATCTAAAGGAAAGTTGGTAATCATATAATTACTCCTCCTTTAAAATTCCGGCAATAACTTCTTCAATTTCAGATATTTCTCTAATAGTCGGTATATATCAGCTAAATCTTTCTGTCGTTAACTTTTCTGCTTCTAGCTCTCGATATAAACGCTTGGTATCGAGAATCAGTCTGAATTTGAATCCGGATATCGGATTTCGGACTGGTTACATTGATGCTATGCGGAAAGCGTTCAACTTTAAATTTCTTTTTCGCTGCTTTAACTAATTCATCTATCGAATCAGTTGCGATAATAATATCTAGATATAAACTTACCACCGGTTCAACATACGCATTAACCGCTAGCCCGCCGATAACACAATATTTGATTTTCAGCCTCTTTAATAAATCAAGAAATTGCTGAATGATATCGTCTCGACCGTTACTAACCGATTGCAGAAACTCTTTTTGAGTCATATTAACTAATCGCGAATTCAACAAATTTAACGAATTCTTCTAAACCATCAAACAGAAGCGGATTGCAAAATTTCGCAATTTGTTCGCTTAACCTAGTTATATCAATATTCCAAAAATCAAACTTACCGCAGGTGAGTTTGATTCTATCTCTTGAAATCAGCTTTAAAATCAATATTCTCCGTAACACGGTAACACTGTGACTTACGATATATTCCCTGTTATTTCCTATTTACATACTGATTATGGAACTGAATCCATTCTGGTAAGACCTGTTCAAGAAGTTTCTTCGGAGGTAAAAATGCGATGCGTAAATGGTGTGTTCCTTCTTTTTGCCCGAAACCGGAACCGTTAACCGTGCATAATCCAGTAGTTTCTAATAGATTCATACAATATTCAAAATCATCGGTTCCTTTCGGTAGCTTATTCAACCGGGGAAATAAATACATCGCCCCCGTCCGACCGAAACATTCGACACCATCCATCTGCTTGAACGCTTCGCGAATCATCGTCGCTTTATCAAACAAATCTTTAAGCACTGACTCCTTCTCGGCAATAAATTGGGTATAAGGTTCACTTCCAGGTTCTGGCGGATTTACCATGAGATATACTAATAGCTGACCGACGGTATTAGAACATAAGCTTACTGACGCTTGCTTTAAGATAACTTCAGTAAATGATAGATTTGTCCCTAAAACCTTCGGTGCATTCCTGATTTCGAGATACCCACCCCGATGTCCGCATTCGCCCATAAACCCTTTCGAGGTGCTATGCAAACTAAATAGTGGAACCTGTCTCTCTCCTAAAACCTTAGCAAATGAAACAAAGCTCGCTCCATAGACATTTTCCTGATACACTTCGTCTGCAATTATAACGAGATTATGTTCTTCCGCAAAATCTATTACTTCTTTGATAGTTTGTTCATCCAGAATCGCGCCAGTGGGATTCCCCGGATTGATTACCACAATCCCTTTAACCGTGACCCCGTTTTTCTTAGCGATATTATATGATTCATCAAGGATAGCGCGATTTAATATCCATCCGTTATCTTCGTCGGGATAATAGTTAACCTGAACTCCGCCAGCTTTCTTGATTGAAGCGGAATATAGCGGATATTGCGGAGTCGGTATCATAATCCCGTCATTCTTATGTGCGATCAATAAATCAATAATATATTTTGCACTTTCACTCGCGCCGTTGCTGATAAAAATATTATCCGGATTTGAACTTAATTTACTGGTTGGCGCGAACCCGTCACGCCGATTGATAAACTGCGCTACCGCTTCTCGGACAAAATAATATCCGTTACTTTCAGAATATGCACCAAGCCCATGCCCAGTATTAACANGGAATCGTTCACTTACATCGAGAACATAATCTGAAATGAACTCAGTTGGATTTATTTCGTTAAATATACTTTTATGTTCCCGATATACTTTTTTCAGCTTTCGTTCGCGCTCGATTTTCGACCGGTCTTCAACCAGACTCACTACCTGACGGTAATAGGTTAACGGCGATTGCCCTAACGCTTGCGGGTTCCCGATGTTGCAAAAGATAACCTGTTTCCCTAGCTTTTTTAATTCTGCTGCTCGTTTCGGCAGCGGACCGCGAACCGCATATTCCATTTCAATAATATTCTGATTTGCCGTAATAGATAATGGCTGTTGCATACTCAATATTAACTCCTTGATAAGTCTAATTCTATGGTGGTTGATGGCGACGATAGTATAAGTATAATCATCGTAATCGAATATTATTCTATAAAAAATAACTGCCCGAATCCTGTCGGGTCGCACCAATTATTTTTACTGCCAGCCCAAATCATCTGCATATCCTGTTTGAACGGGTCGACTGCATTCGGAGTATCATCATCGTCCAAAGCGACCGTGAATCCGATAACCATTCCGGGTTGCGGACTCAATCTCAATTCTGACAATGGAATCCTAGCTTCGAGTATATATCCGGTAGCTTGGGCATTTTCGCCTAAATCATTCCGTTCGACGATAGCTATTTGTGCCGCAGTATCTTGCGTATCGCCGGGAGACCAGCGCCAGACAATCGGTCCATCTGGCGTATCGAAAAATCCGAATTGAAAATCATCATCGTTATATTTTGCGGTTGTATAATCACTAACCAAATCGGTATCGAAATAGATTTCTAAACCATCGCTATGATAAACTGAAGAACTCGGTTTTATGGTATTACTTCTCTTATCATCAAGGACAATCGCACTTACATAAATATTTTTATCATCCCAAAGGAGCGAAACGGTTGCGCTTCCATCGAATTTACCGAACCAATTTTCTTTCCCAACAGTAATCTGTTCAGCCCGAGTTAATCGGATTGGTATCGCATCTTTCCATTCTTCAAGATTACCATCAATAACAATATTCTGTTTCGATTTCTTGCATGGTAAATAAGCTATGGTTTTATTTAATCGCAAGGTATTTCCATCAGTTAAATAAGCGGATACTTCTAGTGAATATAATGTATCCGGTGCATCATTACTTTCTTTAATTTCAGCGAGGTACGTCCAGCCGGATTTCGCGCTAATTTCACTAAATGGAATAATCACCCGATCGAAAATGATAGTGTCCTTGAGGGAACTTAAATGAAGTTCACCGGATATCGGTGATTCCATCAGATTGTCTAATCTAATCTTAACGTTTTTCGTTCCGGTCACTAAATCTAACTCCGGATAACATTGTAATATTGCTGGTTCAGTAAGTTGAATTTCGGTTTCTACGACACCGATTAATTTACCTCCGATAATTACCTGTGCAGTTAAAATCGCAGTTTTCTTTGAAGGCAATCTAGGAGTAATCATCTGGATTCGATAAATCGGTGAACCGATTTTTTCAAGTCTGATAGGAATGATTTCTTTGGTTAACTGGATTTCAAGCGGATTAATAGCTAGTTTACATAATCCATCGAACTGCTGATTTGGTTTAATACTCTTGTTATCCAAAATCAGGGTAACTGATTTCGTTGAGCCCGGCGGGAAAACATAATTTGATTTCCCGAATTTGAATAAGGGAGTCGTAACTTGAATCGGGTCTTTCCCTGAATGAATATATATTGGCGATTCGGTTAAGGTGAATGTTACCACATTCTGTAACGGTGTTAATGTTTGTTGTGTTCCATCAGCAGCAATAATCTGGATTTCTTTCGCTCGCGTTTTAATTCCAATAGGAATCCGCCCTTTAACTGACCAGAGAACTGTGAGCAGATTATTTCCGTTTTGGAATCGATACCCTACCACTGCGGGATTCGTTGAATCAATCGAACCAAGATATTGTACGTTGTTTATTTGCTCATACATAGTTTTATACGCAATATACGCCGGTTTCGGCGACCAATCCGACCGGATGATACCGAATCGGTCTTCACTATAGGTTTCATCCGGTCCGTCAGGACCAAACCAATACCAGAATACTGCATCAACGTACCCGCTTGCTAACGAATGGAAATAGGTTCGAACCAAATAATCCGATTGCGTCTGTTCAGTAAAACCATTCGGACCGGTATGTGTTGGATATCCGATTTCAGTTATCCAAATCCGGAGCGACTTCCGATATTTCTCGGTTAGTTTCCTTGCGGCAATTAGTTTACCGACTAAATCATTTCCTTCCGGAGATACGCCAGTATAAGGGTGCAACGAAAGAACATCCATATACTGCAATCCACCGAGTTTGAATACTTCTTCAAAAAATTTCAAATCTACACCACTGGTCGCTCCAGCGAGAATAACGCAGTTCGGGTTCGCTTGTTTGCACGCTTGATATACCGTTTTTAATAATAAGAAATAATCTTTCGGGTTTGGTTCCGGTTTCCAGAATCCAGGTATATTCGGTTCATTCCAGATTTCGAAATATTTAATTTTGCCCTTAAACTTACTCACTACAGCGGTACAATACCGGGCAAACGCTTCTCGACCCTCATCGGTATACGGAGCTCGTCCATTATCATAATTCGGATTACCATAATCAAGGATGATTAACGGTTCGATTCCATGCGCTAAGGTGATTTCAACATTCTGGAGATAATTCTCTGGAAAAATAATCTTCCCTTTTTCTCGTTCCAGATTACTCCAATAGAGTTCATCGCGAATAAGTTTAATTCCCGCTTCTGCCATTAATTGACAAGTTCGTGTATGATGAGTTGTATCACCTTGCAGCGAATGCGATTGCATCGCGAAAAATGTCTTTGGGATATGACGTGGAAATTCGGCACAAATACTAATACTATATAAAAACAATAATACAACAGTAACGGAATAAATAACCCTGATTCTCATAAGATATTCTGTTAAATGGTTATATAGTGGATATCTTCATTCAAGCGTTTTTTTGTTTTCAGGTTCTTTCATTCGAACGCTGTTTAGGTCTCCCGTTTCCCTTTACACGCTTTAATACATAATCCGCAAATATATTGCGTTCCGCCCAAATGTTTAGCAAACTGTTTTAATTGAGTAAAACATTTTTGGATATCGACTCCGTTTTCAGTAATCGCTCCCGCTGGACATATCGCAATACATAACCTACATTCACTACAATCTCCTTGAAACGGATTCGCTATGGAAAGTGGTGCGTCTGTAAATATTGTTGTATACCGAACTCGTGCACCATACACTGGATGGATAATCAACCCGCTTCGTCCGAACCAACCATGTCCAGCAAGATGTGCGATTTTTCGATGTGAAATATGACCGGAAGTAGTTCCACCCCAATCAACTAACTGTGAAGCTGGTATCGGAAGTGCATGGTATCCATACGCTTGAATAATATTCGTTAGTTTAAGCGATGTATGGTCAAGAACTTGATTACAGGTTTTATAATGATGGAGATATAATTTCGTCGGTTTATCAATCAGGGATTCAATAATCCGGTCGGACAAGCGGATACCAATTGAAATCGCAAAGGGTAACCCTTGCAACGCTAATTGCACTTCCGGATGTATCATATCCGCAACTGAAGAAACATCAGCTACACTCAATAACGCTATTCCGTTATTTCGAGCAATTCTTTTTATTTCTTGGTCGAGTTCTTGGTTTTGGTTTTGGTCGGGCATACGCTGGCAGTTCTAATTCTATGTCAGCAATAAGCGGCTTGTTGAAATAGCGATTAATCTTTTCGATCAATAACGGTTTATGGTCGTTAAGTTCCTTGAACCATTCCGGTGAATTAACTTTTATATAGATTTTATCTTTTTCTATTTTCCGAAATTTACAATGTTGAGCTAATGTCGAACCAAGGATATGATGCCAACTCAATTCGATAAGTTTCGGATAAATGTTTCGCTTGAATTCTAACGTATCTATACTCTGCCAAAGGATATCGCCAATTTTAACTGGTTCATGTGCCATACTTCTCAATCTGTATAACCGTTTTTTGCAATCTGTGTATGCTATTTAAAATTCAGCCAATCGATTGACAATTTTATCTTCAACCGCAACTGCTGCTCCACGATTCGCCATATTATTGAATAAAATCGCAAACGCTACTGGCTCACCGGATTTCGTAGTCAGATATCCTGCTAACGATGATACCATTTTAATCGACCCGGTTTTCGCACGCATTCGACTACCTAATCCTTTAAACCGACTGCGTAAAGTACCATCTACTCCGGGAATAGAAAATGAATCATAATAACTCTGATGTTCCGGATGCCGATACATATATTTCAGCATTCCCACCAACTGTTCCGGAGTAACTTTATTATATGCGGATAATCCGCTACCATCAACCTGTTCAAACCCTTCTGAGTCAATTTTCGCCCGTTGCATAAGCTCTTGAACAACTTTCACACCAGCATCATAACTGCCATCCTGATATTTCACTGCTCCAACAGTTTTTAAGAGCTGTTCAGCGAAAAAATTATGGCTATTTTTATTTACTTTTTTTAGCAGTTCACCTAACGGCGGCGAGGTATAATTCGCTACCGGTTTACAATCCATATTGATTGGTGAAGGTAGCGGTTGCCGAATTTCGAGTAGGTGTCCGGTAATCTGGATACCTTTCTGTTCGAACGTCTCTTTTAGAACAGTCAAGGTATACATTGTTGGATTATCTACTGCAATATAATGAAGCGTTTCACCTGAATGTAAGGGTACACTACCGCGAAATTCAATTTGTTGACTATTGGGAATCCAATCCCAGCGGATTGATGCGCGCGTCCCTCGGTGAGCGGTAGTAATTTTATTTATAGCAGTAGCATAGTTTGTCGGCGGATTGAATCGGATAACCGCTGGGTCACCGACATTTTTCCCCGGTCTGATATAAACATCAATACAATTATCATTGAACGATAACGCTGCAACTTTCGCCGCATACCATGCATCAAGATAATCATACGACCAACCCCAGCCAAGTTCACGATTGTCGAAATAAGTCGCATCAGCTATCAAGTTCCCTTGCACTTTCCGAATTCCGGCAGCAAGTAATTGGTCAGCAAACTCTTGCGGAATTGCGAGAACATTTTTGTTTCGATACCGGCCGGAAATAGATGGGTCACCAGTACCGCGAATAATTAAATCCCCTTGTAAAACCCCATTAGAATCAATTTTCCCTTTTTGATAGATAACCGTTTTATACGTATATTGACTTCCGAGCGTATCCAGCGCAGCTGCGGAAGTGAATATTTTCATACAAGACGCTGGGATGAACGCTTTTTCGGCATTATGCGCGTAGATAACGCCATTATCTGGTCGTAATGATACGATACAGACTCCAACCTGCGCTGACCGAATTGTTCGCGAAGCGAGAATTTCATCTAAATCTTTTCTTAATTCTTTCAACCGCACGTCAGGTTTATCTACCGCAAAAACGATTGCGGTTATAGCTAAACAAAAAATGAGATTTAAAAAATAACCTATTCTCCGCATCAATCTTTTCTCCTTTTAAACGTTATAGCAATGAAAGCT
The DNA here is from genome assembly GCA_026416715.1 of bacterium. Lineage (NCBI taxonomy): Bacteria > bacterium. Next base: position 127,465 of record JAOAEQ010000003.1, on the reverse strand, counting down.
TTCTAATCTGTGGTTAAAAATAGTAAAATGGAACGACTATTCTTGTCAAACGAAATGGTATAATTTAACCACCGAAACATTAAGATACCAAGACAAGTTAACCTATATGGATATAACAACGGGTTGCCGATTTGAATGAATTATGTTATAAATTAGAGGCTGCATGAGTTCTAAGTGAAGAAAAAGTATAGAATTTTCAGTACAATTATACTATTTTCTAACCTTTGTGTATTGATATCTTCGTGGTATAATATCTTTACAATAACGACGGAAATTCGGAGGTAACTTTTATGGCGGTGAAGGGATATTGTATTAATCATCCGCTAGTTAAAGCGGTTGCCCGATGTAAGAACTGCTTGAAGCCGGTATGTCGTGATTGTCAGGTAACAACTGATATGGGGATATTCTGTAGTGAAGCTTGTTATATCCAGATGAAAAATTTTATGGCTCGGCAGGGAGCGTATGAAAAGAAACCGAAATGGCATTGGGTAGTCTCTAAATGGTTACGCCGGTTAATCGGATTAGCGATACTACTTGCGATCATAGCTGCAGTCGCTTATTTTGTTCTCGGGATAACTAGCATTCAAGAAGGAATTGATTGGATTAAATCGTTATTCTAACTCAATCTGATTCAGACGGATTGATTCTGATACAAATGGATTCACTATTCGTGTGCGTCCATAACTATCCGTTTGAATCGTTTTATTTTATGGAGAATAAAGTACGAGTTCGGTTTGCGCCAAGTCCAACGGGGTATCTGCATGTTGGCGGCGCGCGAAGTGCGTTATTTAATTGGTTATTTGCTCGGCATCATCGCGGTATATTCATTCTACGCATCGAAGATACCGATGCTGCACGGTCTACAGAAGAATCAACGCGCGCGATTTTGGATAGTTTAGCCTGGCTAGGTCTCGATTTTGATGAAGGACCGTTCTTTCAGTCAGAACGAACTGCATTGTATCAAAAGTATGTACAGAAATTATTAGATGAAAATAAAGCGTATTTTTGTTTTTGTTCACCGGAATTGCTCGAAGAGAAACGCAAAAAAGCATTAGCGGCAAAACTTCCGCCGAAATATGATGGTACCTGTGCTTCCCTGACAAAAGCAGAAGCGTTAACCCGAATTGATAACGGTGAAAAAGCGGCGGTTCGGTTTCGAAAATTAGAAGGGTTCACTGACATCAACGATTTGGTACGCGGTAGAGTTACTTTTGATAATCGCGTTCTCGATGATTTTATTATTCTGCGTTCAGATGGAACGCCCGTTTATAATCTTACGGTTGTAGTTGATGATATTGAAATGAGAATAACCCACGTTATCCGCGGTGAAGAGCATCTCTCCAATACACCTCGACAGTTGATGCTATATCAAGCATTCGGTCAGCCAGCGCCATACTTCGCCCATGTGTCGGTTATCCTTGCGCCGGATAAAACGAAACTGAGCAAACGGCATGGAGCAGCGTCAGTTCTAGAATTCCGCGAGCTTGGATACCTGCCGGAAGCATTGATGAATTATCTCGCATTACTCGGTTGGGCATATGATGATAAAACCGAATTTTTCTCGAAAGAGGAGTTAATTGAAAAGTTTTCTCTTGATAAAGTATCGAAGAACCCAGCAATATTTGACCATAATAAACTTTCGTGGATGAATAGTATCTATCTTAAACGGGTTCCCCTCTCCCGATTAGAAGAGTTACTCATCCCATTACTAAAAGAGAAAGGGTATGATATTGAGAAGATCAATAAAACCTGGTTACATTCAGTTATCGAACTCGAACGACAACGGGCAAAAACAGTTAAAGATATCGCCACAAATTTCGATTACTATTTAGCTGATAAGATTACAATTGAGCCGGAAGCAGCGAAAAAACATCTTTCACCAGCAGAATCTCGAATTCTTCTTTTAATGTTAGAAACGGAATTGGATAAATTGGAACCGTATACGATAGAAAATATTGAAAAGTTATTCATTAAAATCACAACCGAAAAAGGGGTTAAACTCGGTCAACTCGTTCATCCCGCCCGAGTTGCATTAACTGGGAAAACTGTTGGTCCGGGTATCTATGAGTTGCTATTTGCTATGGGAAAAGAAACTGCGGTTAAACGAATTAAGGCAGTCCTTGAATCCAAATGAACCGAACGAGAGAGCAGATGAAATAAATTGTTTTATTTGCATTATTTCTTTCTGTATTCGCTTAATTTCGGTATTAAAAAAGAAAGGCCAGAAACAGAACCGAAATTCCATTTCCAGCCCGAATGGACAAAATTTTATTTTTATACAATAATATTATAACATACATACACATAATAAATCAAGGTTAATAGTCAATTTTTTATTCAATATCAATAAATTATAAAGCATTGATATAGTTATTGTTAAAAGAAATATTTCAAGAGGTTTATTATGAAAGCAATAACTGAATATCTTTGGTTTAATACTTCTCGAAAACGAGAATATATCAATATTACCGATGAAGTTGAGAAAGTTCTTAAAAAAAGTGGAATTAAAGAAGGATTTATTCTTGTTTCAGCGATGCATATTACTGCAGGGGTATATGTTAATGATGCGGAATCTGGTCTTATTGCTGATATTGACGATTGGTTGCAGGAATTGGCTCCAGAAGGATCGGAATATCGGCATCATCGAACCGGAGAAACTAATGGAGATGCGCATTTAAAAAGTCTTCTGATACATCATCAAGTTATTGTTCCGGTAACTAATGGTCGGTTAGACTTAGGTCCATGGCAGCAGATATATTATGCCGAGTTCGATGGGCAACGAAAAAAACGGGTTATTATCAAAGCGATTGGTGAATAATCCTTGACGAAATAAAGCGTTTTTGGGTATCTTAATTAACTGATTGCATAGCTTAAATCCAGCTAAACGATGCTTAAATAACTTAGCTGCACAACTATACCCATTAAAAAATAGGAGGTTTCAATGAATTATGGCTAAAGGTAAACAAGAGTTATTAGAATGGTTGAATAAAGCGATTGCGCGAGAAATCGGGGTTACGATTCAATATATGTGGCAGCATGTAATGGCTATCGGAATGCAGAGTCCGGAAATTAAAGATATTTTTGAAGATATTGCCATTGAAGAAATGAAACATGCGGAACAAATTGCGGAACGGTTATTTTATCTTGGTGGAACACCGACGACTAAACCAACCCCGATTAAAGTTGGTGGTTCCTTGCCAGAAATGGTAAAAGCTGATTTGGAAGCTGAAGAAGAAGCTATCGAAATGTATAAGCAGATTATAAAGCTTGCTGCGGAATCGGATGATTCAACCACCCGCCTGTTATTCGAGAAAATTCTAGCTGAAGAAGAAGGACACGCTGACCAATTCGAAACCATCCTCGGAATTAAAAAATAAACGAGACTAACATACTTTACCATTTATAGGGGTATCTCTTGAATAATGAGATACCCTTTTTTTACGTTGCCATAAAGCTTATAAATTCGACACAGTGAATAGCGCTATATTGTATAGCTCTATCTCTTCCCTATTAACACTTCTAATCCTATGTTGCCCTTTTCGCTAAATAGATAAGATGAGAAATGCCGATAACCATGACGATTAGCAGTGGAAGAATACTGGCTAGACCGTTGAGACCGAGAACGGTACCGAGATTAGCATAAAAATCGCCGGAGAGAAATTTAGGAAGGGAATAGCCGAATAATGGACTCCAGGATAATCTGCGGATAGTATCCGGTACCTGTGGGTCAACAACCGTTCCGATAACCATAAATAGGATAGAAATCATGCATAAAATATAAAGAAGATATGGTTTGAAACATTTAGATGTGTTCAATGGAATAAATGCTATCGGAATAATGAGGAACGGAATTATTGGAATCAAATGCCGCGGGCCAATCGTCCATCCACCCCACCACATATAATATGATGCGTTAAATAATAGATAGATGATGAACGCGACAAGAATAAACCGGAATTCGTTCCGTGTTTCTTGTTTTTGATAGAAATAATAGAACCCGAAAATTGATAATAGTAATAATGGATTAATAAAAAATAATCCGCGATATGCACTGAATGTTATACCAACCAGCGCATCTGCTTTAGGATACGTTATCCCAGCAATTCCTTTCGCCATCTGTTGGCGGAAGTTTTCATCTGCTACTGAGAAATAACCGAATGTAAACGGAAATCCGAAACAAAGATAATTATAATAAAATAAAACTGCTATCGGACCAACGAACCCGAGCAAAAACCATAGAATATTTCGAAATGCAGATTGCTGTGTGTAAATTGGAAAAGCATAAAAGAAAAGCACTACGACCAACAGAACCACCGGATATTCGGTTAAAATAGCTAGCCCACATAATAATCCTGAGATTAGATAACATACGTTTGATTTTTTGTATGAAATATTCTGAATTGGATGTTTCAAATTATATAGTATATAAAATGACATAAAGATAAGCGCTGCTGCTAGTTGATGTCCATAGAATAAGGTTGAATATGGAAATGCTAACGTTCCGAGACCATACCCAATAGTCAGCAGTATTGCTAGTTTCGGCTCTGTTCCCAACCGAAGTAGAAATCGGTATAAAACTATTGCAAGTAACGCTGATAGAGCGGAAATAACCAGAATTCGGATAATCACCAATTTAGTAAACCAAATTAGAAGATTAACTTGCCTATGACCAGCAAATCCCAACTGAGGTTCCATTTTTGTAAAAAGTTTCGATAACAACCAATATATCGGAACGCCAAGAAAAGCAGGAAAAGGGCCTTTATCCGAATAATAATGACCTTGATAAAATGCTTTATCCCCGGTGTTCTGGTGATACGAATCAATGCAGACTGTTCCTTGTTCGACTATAGCCATAATTAGGTCATATCTCCCCAAATCGTTCCAACTCGGCTTATGCCAAATGTAACTATAGCAAAAGAAGAACAATAAAAACAGTATTATTTCTATTCGATACTTGATCCAAATTCGTCGCATAATCAAATCAAAGTATTGCTAAGAGAATGACAAAAATTCTTCTTTACTCCATCTTATACTCTCAATTAAATTATTCTGACTAGCTCTTATACAACGGATTTAAATATACATCATACTCACCAAGCTGGTAGACAATTTGCCACTTATCTGCCTGAATTCTCTGCCACAGTTCCTTAACGCCTGGTTTGGTTATCGTATCAACTCGGTCAACTTCCGAAACCACAATATATTTAACCCAATAATATGCACATGGATACTTAAAACGTTCTTTGGGAAGCTCAGCTGAATAATATTGGGTGTCCCAACCGCTATATGCGGCAGATTGAAATAAATCGGTACTATTACATTGGAGAAATTGTTGCACGCATAACGGCGCTATGACCACGTCATTCTTTTCAGTATGTTGATTGAGATACTGCGCTAAAGCAACCGTATGGTTATTATTCCGATTGGCGAAATAATTCATTTTCGCTATAAAAACATTATTTACGCTCCGAATATCGGTTACCACACATGGGATTAACAAAATGAAAATGATTATTATCGGGGCTAATTGAATAAATTGAATGGTAAATTGTGATAAAGCTGGTATTTTTTTTATTACGTAATTTAATCGGCGATAGCATTGCTCGAGTATACCGGTAACAATATTGGCTAATCCAAGAATAATGAGTGGTAAACAAATCATTATCGGATGGAAAAATATATCAAGATAAATTCCAAGTCGAGCAACCGGAAGAATACTGATACATAGGAAAGCGAGCGCGAGATATAATCGGTATTCTCGTTTGACGAATAATAATCCAATAATTCCAAAAAACATAAAACTATCTAATAACCACAATTTCTTATATCCGGCTACGAGTAACCAGAAGTTATGCGGCGGTATACTTTCGTGTACGAACCGCCCGACAAGCATTCGCAAATCATATATTACTGATTGCCAATCTACCATTAGCATACCTAAAAAAAGCAGGATTAATGGACCTAGTGCAATACTAAGTATCAAACCGATTTTTTTCCAATCAATTTTCATCAATATCATACCGGCTGCTAGAAAAAGGATAAGTTCGAGCGCATCATAAATGGTTAATACCGATAACATAGCCGTTATTCCTGCAAAATACAAATACTTCTCTTTTCGTATACTAACATACCTAAGTAACCAATAAATAGTAAACAGAATCCAGAACATTCCCAAAGCATAGGGAAACGCCCAACGGGTATAAATTACCGACAAAGGATAAATGGCGAACAAGAAACTAGCCCATAAACCGGTTTGTTCATCACGAATTTCTTTTCCTGTAAAATAGAGTAAAATGGTCGTAGCGATCCCAGCAAGCGCTACGATAATCCGTAATGCTATCACTCCATTAGAATAAAGAACCAACGCAATCGCACTGAGCAGAAAAAACAACGGCGGATGTGGTAGATGCGGGGAGAAAAAAGTCCAGGTTACCGCTTGCATTTGTAACTTTCCATGAAGAAGATTTCTCGTAGCATTGAGATAAATACATTCATCATTATACCAGCGGGGATTTGTCTCCAAGTTCCAGAATCGGAGATAGATACTTAATCCGATAACGACCAATAAACCTAACCAGAATAACCATTTTTTCATGGCTGAGATCGAATTAATTTTCATACGGATTGATGACTCGTTTCGTTAAAATGACGGTTGAAGAAATAAAAATAAATACCAGAATAACTATTGCACCGAGTTTATAGTATCTAATCGAATCAGGAACAGTAGCTACCAACGCGAAATCCCAGAGATACATCGGATATTGAAAAAGCAAAATCAAATGTCCTAGAATCGGACTATGTTGAACTTGAAACAGTAACGCCGAAAACGGGATACCATTGGATAAGGTAGAATAGATATAGTGGTTATAAGGAAAGACAATTCCGAGAAACTGGATAATAAATCCGCATAAAAATAAAAACCAGCTAAGCATTTGGATGCGCCTAGTTTCAAGCCAATACCCGCTTAATAAAACCAACCAAGGGAGTATCGGCAATAGCAGGCGCGGTCCCCAGCACCAACCACCTTCCCAAGCAGTCCATGCAGAATAGGTAACCAAATGGGCAAGGATAATTCCATTTGCACAATAAAATAACGACCGGTCTCGGTTATATACAATTGGGATTGATGTCAGAAATAACAATAATGGCGGATTATACCAGAACAATCCTTTTCCCGGACTTAACAAAAGTCCATACAACCCAGGCAGAAAATTCCGGACTAAAGTTTGAATCCGTAAATCTAATCCATAGCCGGTAGTAAAAATGTTGCCGTAGCGGTAATAATTGTACCAGAAATAAGCGATTCCGGTTAATATTAACGGTAAGAATATTTGGATGAAGAACCGTTTACTAACCGTTGCTTTCTTTTCTTTCAAGAGTTGATATAAATACAAAAACCAAAATGGCAACGAAATCACTTCAACAATTCGAGTAAATAACGCAAAACTTATTGCAAGACTACTTATCACCAACCAATAGTTCTGTTTCCCCTGTTGAAAAAGAAATAATGTATATATCGCTCCGAAGATACATAAACCGGCTAACGGTTCAGAAAAATCATAGCGGGAATATGGCCACGCCATTGTCGCAAGTCCATAAATAGCGGTTATGAAAAACGCTATCCGTTTGTTGCGAAACAATTGATTCCCGAATGAAAATAGTAGTGTACAGGTTAAAGCAGTAATCAATACATTCGTTAGCATCGGTGCTGCTCGAGCAATTGATTCAAACTGAAATATTCCAGTCTGCTGTGCAATAAATTTCAACAATAGGTACATTGGAATAGTCACAATTGAAAATCCTAAACCATACTGCGAATGTACTACTTCAACTCCGCCGCGATATATGCCCGGTACCCGTGATTTTAAACTGCCATCTTCGACAATACTTTTTGTAACATTAAACATTATCGAACCATCAAAATAGGAATACTCTTGTGACCGACCAAAGGTAAGTAAATAGTACGATAAAAAAAAGATAAAGATTAACAGTCCATTTGATATATAATTCCGATTATGCATAGGGGATGAAAACTTTCTTGTTCTCGAACGATAACCAACCGCTTGGTCTATTCAGTTTTGAGATTATTGCGGTTAATCTCTCATTGATGCAATTTTTATTTTATCGCCATCCGTCCAAAGACGAATCGCACCGTTGATATCAGTTCGGTATATCTGGGCATTATCTTTTTTCAAAGATTCCAGAACAACTAGCGATGGTAAATTAAACCAATTATTTCTCCCGACTGAGATAATCGCTATTTCTGGTCGAACAGAGCGCAAAAAACTTAACTCATTCGAGCTAGCAGAACCATGATGTGGCACTTTATAAATTGTCGCTGCGAGTGTGATTCTTTTCCGGACTAGATACCGTTCTGCTTCTTGTTCAATATCTCCCGGAAATATCGTGGTTACTTTACCATAAATTACACGTAACACGATAGAATTATTATTCGTTTCAGAACGAGTAGTTTGAAGAAATTCAGTTGGTGGATGGAGAATAGTTATCGTTGCTCTGCTAAACAGAGATATCTGGTATCCTTGAGCCACCTTGACCGTCTTTATATTTTTTTTATTAATTATTTCATACAACTTTGGATAATACTCGGAATCATATCTCATTTGGTTACTGTCTATGAACATTTCAACTGGAATATTACTTAATACATGAATCAAACCACCGAGATGGTCATTATGCGGATGGGATAATACCACCGTATTTAAATGATGGACTCCTTGCCGACGTAAATATGGTATTACAATCCGTTTCCCAGCAGAATAATCGCCGCCGTCAATCAACATCGTTTTCCCATTTGGAAATTTAATGAATGCACTATCCCCTTGTCCGACTGACAAAAAGGTTAGTTCTAGGTTCCGATTCCACGGAATCAATGCATTCACTACGATAAGGAGTAGAACTCCCCAAACAGCCACCAGCCACTTTTTACGGAACGCATAATTCGGCGCATAAACCGTTGGATAAAAGCCATAAATAAAACCTTGTAGAAAAAGGTAATAAAGAACGATAACCCATAATGCTGGTCTAGCAACATAGATATAACTTCCCGGAATGAAATAGAAAAATGTAACTACTTTCATGAGAATCGTTAGCAGTAACCAGTTCGTATTTGCAACCAACTGGGTTAATGCTGGTGAAAAAGGGTAAACAATACCTGAAACCAATCCGGCGGACAGATTAATAGTAACGATTGGAACAGCGAGTAAGTTGGTTACCGGAGATATCAACGGTAAAAGATTAAAATAATACGCTGACAACGGCGCAATCCCGATAAACGCAGCAATGGAACTATATAGGATTAGCTGCACTGAAAAAAGTTTCTTCGGAAACGGCATCCATTGCTGTAGAATCGGATAGATTAGGATGATACTTAAAACGGTTAAAAAAGAAAGTTGGAAACTTGCACCGAAAATATCCAACGGATTAACTATCAAAGCTATCAATGCAGCAATCCCGAGATTATTAATAATTTGTACATCTTGTTTCGTAGCTAGCCCAAGCAGCACCATAACCGCGATAATTGTCGCACGAGATACCGGCGGTTGATATCCTGCAACCAGCGCATACAGGATAACTAATGGAATCGAAACCAACGCAGCGATTCTCCGTTTCACTCGGAATACCTTTAGCACAACGAAAACGATAACCGCAATTAACATGACATTGCTCCCACTAACGACCAAGAGGTGAAATATTCCAGAACGAATAAATGCTTCTTTTATATCATCGGCTAATTCAGTTTTTTCACCAAGAACAATCCCGTTTAATAATGCGGCGTGTGTAGGTGGAAGAGTAGCATTATTAATGCAAACGTAATAATATTTAATTTTTGATGCGAGGCGAAGAATGCGTTCACAAACTCCAAAAGAACTCACTGAAAGATTTTGAATATCAGCAGCGTTCCAGCAGTTAACAATGCCATATATTTCTTCTTGCAATAAATATTCGCGATAATTAAATTCACCGGGATTGGCAGGTTCTGGAGCTATCTGGACTGTTCCATACACTTGTATTCTATCGCCGTAAAAATACCGAGTTGGTTCTTTAGCCGAATTGGAATCAACGGATATATTCTCTTGAGCAGGTAGGATAACCAAAATTTGTCCGCTGAAATCATACCACGTTTGGTTATAATAGAATTTTACTCGGTCAATGGTTAACGCCATTTCCCCATTCGTTCTATGTGAACTATCAACTACTCTTCCGGTTAGATTAATCGGTGAATACTTTGAAATCGAGTCAATATATGCTAACCGAAAACGGTTGTTCCGTTCCGTTCGTTCTATATGGATAACACCCAATAATCCTGCGAGAACTAGAATAATTACCGAAGCATCTTTTTCGTGATGAATCAGAATAGCAGAAATAATGAGTAAAAGAAGGCTGATAACAAATAGGAAGGAAATAGAAATACTAACATAATGGCCAAGGGTAAGACCACAGATAAAACATAGGGTAATAACGACCAGCGGCCGGTCCATATACCTGATTATACAGATTTCTTAAATGACTACATAGATTAAAAAATCGTAGTATCTAGTTCGAACATCTGTGGATAATCATCTTATTTATCTCCGTTTCCACCAAACCACTATCCCAGCAAAGAAGACGATTAAGGGTAAGAATAAAAGACTGGTGAACGCGACTAATCGCCATTGATAACCAATAAGGAATATCTGCCGCTGTTCCGGTTCTTTCGCGCGGATACCAACTAATTCCGGTTGTTCAACTAACCAGGCAAGTGAATTTAAGAAAATATCTCGATTGCCAACTTTATCAAGAAATGCGTTACTGACAAAATCGGAATCACCGAATACGACTAATCGTGTCTCGGGAACTGCTATAGTCGTATCAATTCCAGTTAATTCAGTTACTTTTTTAGTTACCGTAACCGCGAGATTTAACGGTCCGGGACTATCTTTTGTTCGGTCAATTTTCGCTCGATTTAGGTCGGTAACGCCCCAGCTTTCATCGCTTGATTTTACTAATGGATATACTGTTAAACCGTCCGGTAATCCAGTATCAATACTGATTGACCTTGCTAAAGGATAGATTGTGCTCAATCCTTCTAACGACCGAGTAATCTCATGCCAGGGATATTCTCTCACCGCAGGAATGGCGATATTCGGAAATGCATAACTTGCTAAATCTACCACGATATTCTTATTTGCTTTGATGTGCCATTCTTCTAAAATCGGAGCTAGTGAACTACCTTCAGGAGCTGGGTCGAGTAGAATTAAGGATTTCCCACCTGATTTCAAATATGCGGATAATAATTGAACCTCGTTAGCTAATAATTCTTTTTTCGGACCACCGATAACGATTACTGCTGCATCGGCTGGTATTGTAGTCATCTGGGTAAGTGAGAGCGTATTCACCAGATAATTTTCATTGAGTAATGCTTCTTTTAGTTGGCTATATCCATCTTCGTTATACGCATCAAGACTATGTTCTCCGTGACCGGAAATAAAGTAAATTTTATTTTTCCCGAGTTTGGTTAGTTTCAGGAGCGCTGCAGTAAAATCCCGTTCTTCATTTCCGGTAATTCGTTCTTTTCTACCTTCGGACTCCAGAATACTGGTTCCATCATACCGAACCCCGTCTTGCAATGCTTTTCTGGGATTAACCTGAATATCAACAAACTGCACCGAAATTTTCGGATTTAATGCGGTATATTGGTTTAATAGCGTTTTAACCGTATCATATTCGGGATGGATTTGCCGGTAATATGCAGTAATTAACACTGGCTGTTTAATCCCACGAACGATTTTTTTCGTCTGCTCAGACAACGTAAACTTTTTACTTTTGGTCAAATCAAATTGTTTGTGATGCCGAACCCCGAGATAGTTAATCAAGCCGAATATGACGATGATAGCTAGAATAAATACGGTAGTGTTTGCGCCGGTAAGAAATGGAGCACTTTTTAGCCATCGCATGATGTTATCCCAATAATACCCAACATACAATAAGGTTAAAATTGTACTGATTCCCGTAGCAATTTTCAGCCACAAAGGGAAAGTCGGGATAACCAACAGTATGCCAAGACAAATGATAAGTCCTATGATGCCGATAATACCAATTCCAGGAATAAGTTTTCTAACCATAATTCTTCTGTTTACCATTGTTCGAAAATTATAACTTATACGTAGGAGCTTGATTGAACAAGCCCTTAGGCGGATTATCGAATTGATCCGCTACATCAACCTAAACCGATTCCTTTACCTTATACAAACTGATGTATCTATGTAACCATGCAACTATGTAACTACTTGCCTGGTTACTTCCACTTTTTATTGTGCATTACTCTGACTGCTAAAAATAGCGCGATAATGATAAACGATAAAAAATAGATGATATCTTGAGTATCAATAATTCCGCGGATAAAATTATTAAAATGTTCGTAAATTGACAGATACTGGATAACTGAACCAACCGGACCGCTGAATTGTTGCGCGATAGCGCTAAATAGCCATAAAAGTAATAGGAGACTAAAACCGAAAACAGCAGCGACTATCTGGTTTCGAGCGAATGATGAAGCTAATATGCCAATAGCTAAAAACGAACTTCCCATGAGGAATAACCCGAGATATCCAGAAATAATTGGTCCTTTATCCGGATTGCCGAACGCGATTAAGAAAAGCGGAAAATGCAACGTTAATATGAGCATAAGTAGATACACGCATACCGCTCCGAAGTATTTTCCAACCACCGCTTCGGTTTCAGTTATCGGCGCAGTTAACAACAATTCGATAGTTCCGGTTCGACGTTCTTCAGCAATCAACCGCATGGTTATCACCGGACTTAACAGCAGTAACATAATCGCTATATTATGGAACAACAAACCCAACTCTGCGGTTCTGGTAAAATTAATAATAACCACATAGAAAAATCCGCTGACTAATAAAAACGCTGCTATTAACACATAAGCAATCGGTGAACTAAAATATGATTTTATTTCTCGTTGCGCAATATAATATACATTTCTCATATACGGTTATCCACCCGTTACGGTTCGTTTCAATCTTTTGTTGCTTCTGTTTCTTCTTTTGTCGTTAATTGCACAAAAACATCTTCTAAAGTCATTCGGATTGGCCGAAGTTCAAGTAACCCTAACCCGCGATTAACGATTATTGACGCAACTTCATCACGAATATCAGTATTCATTTCACTTTCAATTACAAATTGCCGTTCTGATTCTTGAACAATGTTAGTAACCCCGCGTATCTTTTTTAAAATATCAACCAGTTCATTAGCTGACTGTTTAATTTCGATAAAAAATCGTTGAAAACCACGAAGTTGCGCGGTTAAATTCTCCGGAGTATCTTCTGCGACAACTTGTCCTTTATTGATAATTACCACTCGGGAACAGGTCATACTTACTTCCGGAAGAATATGTGTGCTTAATATAACGGTATGCCTTCCAGCAAGACTTTTAATTAGATCGCGCGTTTCCCGAATAGCTATCGGGTCTAGCCCTATGGTCGGTTCATCGAGAATCAATACCGGCGGATTGTGGATTATCGCTTGCGCTAGTCCTACCCGCTGGCGATATCCTTTCGATAACTTGCCAATCAGTTTATCCCGAACATCGGTTATATAACAGCTTTTCAGCACATCTTCAACTCGGTCAGCTCGGTCTTTTTTTGCGACCCCTTTAATTTTTGCATGGAATAATAAATATCCAGCAACCGTCATATCCGGATATAACGGCGCGTTTTCCGGAAGATAACCGATACGTTTCCGTGCTTCTAGACTTTGCGTCGCGATATCAAATCCTGCTACTCGAACCGTCCCGCTATTTGCGGGTAGGAATCCGGTAATGATACGCATCGTAGTCGTTTTTCCCGCCGCATTCGGTCCAAGAAAACCAAGAATTTCTCCCGGTTGCACTTTAAAACTCACGTCCCGAATCGCTGCTAAATTCCCATAATATCGGGTAAGATTATTTACCTCAATCATATATAAAAAAATGATTACCTTGATGTTGTTCTCATAGTAATCATTATTAAGAAATTATAAGAGTTTGAGTAAAAAATTATACTGAAAATTTATCTCCACTTGCAAGATGATACCTAGTCGGTCGATGCATTTTGTTCAATATGGCCATTTCCAGTTACGAATTTCCGGTAAATCATCACCGGTTTGGGTAATATATTGACGATGCAAGATGAGTTTATCGCGAATGAGTTGTTTAACATATCCAGCAGCGGAACCGAGTTTCGGAACCCGGTCAATAACATCATTCGCTAGATGGAATCGGTCAACCTGATTCAGAACGGTCATATCAAATGGCGTAGTTGTAGTTCCTTCTTCTTTATAACCACGGACATGGAGGTTGGGGTGGTTAGTTCTCCGATAGGTTAACCGATGGATAAGCCACGGATATCCATGAAATGCAAAAATAATCGGTTTATTGATTGTAAACATCGCATCGAAATCTTTATCTGACAATCCATGCGGATGTTCGCTCGGTGGCTGCAGTGCCATCAAATCAACAACATTAATCACCCGGATTTTTAGGTCAGGGAAATTTTGCCGTAAAATATCAACCGCAGCGAGAGTTTCTAATGTCGGAACATCTCCAGCACATGCCATAACCACATCTGGTTCTCCGCCTTTATCATTACTCGCCCACTCCCAGATACTGATACCTGCCGTGCAATGTTTAATCGCTGAGTCCATATCCAGATATTGCAACGCCGGTTGTTTCCCTGCAATGATAACATTCACATAATTCCGACTTCGTAAACAGTGGTCAGTAACCGATAACAAGGTGTTTGCATCCGGTGGAAGATATACCCGAATAATTTCCGCTTTTTTATTCACCACGTGGTCAATAAATCCGGGGTCTTGATGCGAGAATCCGTTATGGTCTTGCCGCCAGACATGCGACGTTAGGAGATAATTTAATGATGCAATCGGTTTACGCCAGGGAATATGCCGGGTTACTTTTAGCCATTTCGCATGCTGGTTAAACATTGAATCCACGATATGGATGAACGCTTCATAACAGGAGAAAAATCCATGTCGACCGGTTAGCAAATATCCTTCTAACCATCCTTGACATAAATGTTCACTCAATACTTCCATAACCCGTCCATCAGGAGATAGATAATCATCTTCAGGAATCCGTTGCGCCATCCAAGTCCGGTTAGTCACCTCAAATACCGAATCTAATCGGTTCGATGCTGTTTCGTCAGGACCGAATATCCGGAAATTTTTCGTCTCCTGGTTCAATTTCATAACATCACGGAGAAATTTACCCATAATTCGAGTCGATTCCGCAACTACGGTTCCGGGAGATGGAACATCAACCGCATAATTTTTAAAATCAGGTAGTTTCAAATCTTTGAGCAAAAGACCGCCGTTCGCATGTGGGTTTGCGCTCATTCGTTGAGAACCTATCGGCGCTAACTTTGCTAATTCTGGTCGAAGCTTTCCGGTGGTATCAAACAGTTTTTGCGGCTGATAACTTTTCATCCATTTTTCTAATAGTTTAATATTCTTGGGATTAGACGCTATGTTTGATAACGGAACTTGGTGCGACCGCCACGTTCCTTCAATTTGTTTACCATCAACCGCTTTTGGCCCAGTCCATCCTTTTGGTGTTCGCAGGATAATCATTGGCCAGATTGGACGAAAACGGTTGCCAGTTATTCTTGCTTTTTTCTGGATAGCATGGAGTTCGTTGATGATGGTATCTAACGTTTTTGCCATAAGCTGATGCATGTGTTTGGGATCATCACCTTCAACAAAATAGGGTTTATATCCATACCCGATGAATAAGCTTTCAAGTTCGTCATGCGGTAAACGAGCCAAAACGGTTGGATTAGCGATTTTATATCCGTTCAGATGCAGAATCGGCAGAACCGCACCGTCAGTTACAGGATTTAAAAACTTGTTCGAATGCCAGCTCGTAGCTAATGGTCCGGTTTCCGCTTCGCCATCTCCAACGATACAGGCAACAATTAAATCCGGATTATCGAACGCGGCACCATACGCATGCGCTAGCGCATAACCGAGTTCACCACCTTCATGGATCGAACCGGGCGTCTCCGGAGCGACATGACTCGGTATCCCGCCCGGAAAAGAAAACTGTTTGAATAATCTTTTCATTCCTTCAACATCCTGCGAAATATGCGGATAGAATTCGGTATACGTCCCTTCAAGATACGCATTCGCTACTAACCCGGGTCCGCCATGACCGGGTCCGATGATATAAATCATATTTAACCCGAATTTTTTAATTACCCGATTTAAATGGACATAAATAAAATTTAATCCGGGAGTTGTTCCCCAATGACCTAACAGTCGTGGTTTGATATGTTCTTTTTTTAGCGGAGTTTTTAACAGCGGATTATCCAACAGATATATCTGCCCGACGGATAGATAATTTGCTGCTCGCCAATAAGCATCAAGGTTCCGAAGTTCATCAGGTGTTAATGGAGCATTGCTATTTTTGGTGCGCATGTGATTTGGTTTATTGCTTTTTCTTTTCGACACAAAAACATCTCCTTTCGAAAAATTTTTGTTAGATGATGTTCGAAAAAATGCTTAATACTTTAATACAAAAATTAATGATACCTCCATCCTACTGGCTTTTCATTTCTTCGGTAACCCGTTCTTACTTTACATACTACAAGTATACATCAGAATATTTCAAGAGTAAAACAGTTCGTTAAATGGGATAAACCTACATTTTCTAATTGGAGACATTCTATCTTTAATTTCACACTATATGGAATCAGGTATTTTGGGGGTTAAAACCCTTAAAACCTCAAGATGTTTTATATATTATTCCGTTCAAACTCAAGCTCGGGGCTATTCATCCCTCTGAATTGACTAGCTCAGAACCACGAGCGGAGATGGGTGGGTATTGCTCCGAGCAATACCCACTCTTCTCCCTTAACCTAGTTCTAATAATTTATATATATCCTTAACTAAATCAATTGTCTATATCAAATTTAGTGTATTTCTAGGAAAGATAGGAAATGAAGTGTCGAAGTTTTGTCAGCAAGAATGGCGAAATGAAAATTTGATTTAAAATTATTCGAGGTGGACGTGTGGAACATCAGAATATCATTGTTTGATTTTAGCTATTGGATAAACGTCGTTCCATCCATTTGCGGTCCTTTTTCGAGACCAAGAAGATGGAGGATAGTCGGTGCTAAATCCTGAATCGCCGGATTCGGTCGAGTTAACTTTCGGTTCATTAGCAGGATTCCCGGCGTAATATGCGGGTCGAAAGAACAATGGTCAGCGCTCCATTTCCGTTTATTAACTTCGATGATGTTCTCTGGTGTTCCACCAAGTGAAGTCTGCCATGAAGTGCGGTATCCATCATTAAATCCGACCACTAAATCACCGGATTCTTCTGCATACTCACCGTGGAACACCTCTTCCCGTTTATAGACATTATACCAAACCCGTTCGCCATTGAGCGGATTTCGATACTGTTTCATCTTCTGAATAATCGCATTACGCACCTGCTCATACTCTTCCCCAGGCAAGACTATCCCCTGCCCTTCCCGACCCAGCAGGTTAATATAAATCTCGCTTAATCCCAGCGCATACGCTTTCGTCCGACTCCAATCCACATGTTCGAAAAATGTCCCCTGCCCGAAAAACTGCGATAAATTCTTCTCCTGAAATTGCGTATCTTCTCGTAATGCCATAAACCCGTTCTGCACTAACCACGTGTTCGTATTCACTGTATACCGCCAACTATGAAACCCATGGTCTGATAGAACAATCAACGTCGTATTCGGTGGTAACTCTTGCATCACCTGACCGACAAACTCATCCATCTTCTGATAGAACTTCAGAATCGTATCACCATATTGCGCTGCACCTTCTTTGGTATACATTGGATGTTTCGGATCCATATAACGCCAGAACATATGCTGGACTCGGTCAGTTCCTTCAAAAACGGCAATAAATACATTCGCATCCAGTTCTTTTAATAATTCCAAAGCATAGCGACTTCGCTGTTCAAACGTGTAATAAAGGTCTTCAAGGAAGGTATCTTCATCAATCCGATTTTCATTTAACGCCCAAGTATCTTCTGCCCAACCTAACGTCTTATATAATCCAAATCGTTTTGCAAGTTTCTTCGCAAAATCAGCCGGATAACTGATTTGAAACGGAGGATTTTCCGGATTGAAATTAAATGGCGATAAATATAACTTAAACTCTGGTTCGATAGATATCAGATAGAATCGCGCTATCCCGCTTACACTGCGAAACGGTAATAATTTAAACTCTGCGGTAAACCAATCACTCCATTGCCGAAGTCCAATCGTCTGTTTTTGCCCTTGCAGTTCGAGCGTAACCCGTTTACTGTGCCGGTCAATGGTAATATGCAGCGGTAAGGTGACATCAATCCCACCGGGATGCTTTTTTAGAAACCGATTTCGGGGTCCGATAACTTTCGTTGCAATCGTATCGTTATTGAGCTCAACCTTGATTATTTTCCCGCCCATCTCCGTATCCGCATCAGTTACCGCATCGGAATAAAAACTAAATGTGCCCATTGTCCCACGTAAATCAGGTACCCCTAATCCGGATAACATCGCCCCAGAACATGGTTCCGCTGGAAATGTATCCGGACAATGCAAAACGACCGTATGGATATTCTCTCGCCTTGTATATTCCCATAATGGTATCCCTTTACGATTATTCACCACCTTGGGACTCTCGAGTGGGAATCGCCATTTGCCAATATGAATAAATCGCTTCGGAAAAATTAGCGTATCTAGCGCTAATTCCGGCATATAGGTCGCTGGGTTCCGTTTTAAAAAATCATATATTCCGTGTTTTCCCGGATTACAGCCGGTAATAAACGTCGCCCATGATACTGGCGATTCCGCAGGATTCGTCGTCTGCAACGGACTAAAAGTACCTACTTCGGCTAACTTCGAAAAATTTGGTAGTTTCCCTTCTTTCATCCATTTTGCGGTTAAACCAGCATCCATCCCATCAAAACCAAGCACAACAACTTTCTGCGGTAACGATTTATAATTCGTCTGTTTATTTTTCCCACAACTCCCGAGGCTAATAATCAAACCCAAACTAACTAGCCAAATCAACCATCTATATCTATCCATTATTAATCTCCTACAATTAATCTCCTAAAAAATTAAGCCACAGTTACACATTATTTTTTTATCAAAACCAATTTTTGCCTCCGTGCTAATCCGTGGCTAATTTGTTCTATATTGAATCTGATATCCTAAAAAAGCAAACTCTAAAATAGTAGCTAAAACCGATAGTATCACGATGCCTAATATAGTTATAGACGCTGGGTTCCGCTGATGGATTCGGCAGTTGACAAATCCGTTCCGTTCCAGATAATAACTATGCGTTTCGCGAATATCTACTATCGGTTGTTTGATATATCCTTGCGGTATCAAGGTTTGCTCGATAAACCCGGGAAAGCCGAACTCCATCTGCAGCTTTTTATCATTCGGATGCGATTGATTATAGGCATTAATCCCGGCTTGGATATACTCCATCTGCTGCTGGCATTTCCTTTCTGCAAGAGGGGTGAAAATACGATTTCCTAATAAAACCAACAGAGTCACGACAATATGGTTTATTACCAACGCCATCAAAAACTTCTTCCAAGTAAGCAATTTAGCCATGTTTTAGGTATATACAATAAAAAATCTGATGAATTGTACTATTATTTAGCTATACAGTATAACGTATTCATCTATGCTTTAGCAATAAACTTACAGTATGGCATAATAGTAGTCGAAAATGGTTATATCAATATAAATTGTATTTGTGGTGTAATCGTTGAGCGGAAAAATCACTTTTATTTTTGAATAAAGTATTGAGTTCGGTTGTTAGTATGATTGGCAAAGACAACCCTGAAAATAAAGAGGTAAATCAACCGATTGGCTCAGACGAAGATATGTCAGATACCTGCGCTGTATCGATATCAACCGGCGCATCTTCTGCGCGTGTATTGGAAGATATTAACCTTGATGCAGATTTAGCGTTAGTTCTCCGGTTACAACAAGGGGATGCTATTGCGTTTCAGGAATTGGTGGTTAAATATCAGAAATGGGTATATTCACTCTGCTATCGGGTTTTAGGCAACCATGCGGAAGCGGATGATATTACCCAAGAAACATTCGTTGCGGTATTTCGGCACATCAAGCGATTCAAATCGCAACCGAACGCTACGTTTGCAGGTTGGTTATACCGAATAACCGTGAACTTATGCCGAAACCAGATACGAAAACAGAACCGACGTCGAGAAGAATCACTCGATGCACCGGTTTATATCTCGGAGGAGTCAGAGAAACCATCGAAGTTAGCTGATGTTATACCTGACGACAGTATGAACCCGAAACAAGAACTGGTTAATCAAGAGTTGAATGCTCTCATCCAGACCGCATTGAATTCATTATCTGTAGAACATCGAATAGCATTTATTCTCCACGAACAACAGGAATTATCATATAAAGAAATTGCGGAAATAATGCAATGCCCGATAGGTACGGTGATGTCTCGGTTATATCATGCGAAACGAGAACTGCGTAAGAAACTAAAAAAATATTTATGAAAAATGTTAAATTGGAGTAATTAGTCTGATAAAATTGATAATGTAACACTCATGAAAATTATGCGATGTAAAAAGGTTCAAAAATTAATTGTAGCATATCTGGATAACGAATTATCCGGTCGGAAATCGGATAGGTTAACATTGCATTTAGCCCGATGTCCGGTCTGTTCCGCTGAACTTGAATCGTATAAGAAACTGAATGGAATTATTGAACGTTTTCCAAAACTAGAAGAACGGCCACCATTATATTGGCAGAACCAATTGAAAGCAATTGAACAGAAACTTGCTGCAGTAAAATCTGGAAAGAAACCGGAACCAGCGGTTCGTTTACGCTGGCAGAAACCGGTCTGGGGAAAACTTGCAATAGCATCGGCAACGATATCAATTGTTGCGATTATTCTATGTATCAACATAATCAATCAACCTGTGACTACGATATTACCAAAAGAAGAAATTAACCCACCGATGGTTCTAGCTAGGCAACCTACTGCGGATAAGCCAGAAAGAAGTGTTCAAGCAAATCGGCTGCAACCGAAACCAGCAGAACAACCTGCTACGCACGGAACTCCAACGATGCAAGAACAAGATATTACTGCGTTCGGAGAGCCGAAAGTTACCCATGGTGATATTTCTTCTGAAGAAGCTGAAAAGAATCAAACATTAACAAAGATGAAAAGTGTCGGCGGGAACATAACAAGCAGGGAACTTGCCGCTACGCCAACAGCTATAGCTCCATTCTCGCCGAAGGAGATAGCAGGAGAAGCGAAATATGCTAAAGAAGCGTATCCAATTGGTAAAACTAAGTCTGTATCTACTCCTGAGGTAAAAGGAGGAGAATTCGGTATTAGTCAAGCGGCAACTACTGGAGATACTCTCTCTCAAAGTATCGGACTTGCACGGGGGACTTCAGTATCTTTTACTCCACAACGAATGGAACAGGTGGCTTCTTATGACTACCGAACGGTAATTCAAATAGTTCCGTCGGCATTACCACCTGTTGCCCAACCTCATCTTGCATTCGACTCTATCAGAGCCAGAATGATACAAGAAGCCATGGAACTATCCATTCAAACTCATTCGCCTGACCTTCAGATTCAGCGGTTCATTGAAATTCGGGAAATACCACAAGCCGAAAGTTCATCACCACGGCATTTGCAGATAAAAATGGAATTTAATGAAAAATAATACAGCACAGAGAACCCAAAGACTACAGGAGGTATAGAATATATGGATAAAAAACCAATTATCTTAGTAATTGGAATTCTCTTTTTTTCCATTATCTCTATTAGTTATGCTGAACAACCGGCGGAGAAATTAAGCAAGGAGCTAATGAAAATTTCGCTAGAATTAACTAATATTCCTATCACTACGGCAATTACGCAAATTGCGAAATCCGGAAATTTTAGCGTGGTTATTTCACCGGAAGTACCGAATGTAATGATAACAGCAACGTTCAAAAATGTTCCGGCAGACCTTGCGTTGCAGACCGTCTGTGATGCTGCCGGGTTAACGATTCAGAAGAAAGAAGCGAATGTTTATCTCATTTCGATAAAAGGTTGGCGCGATAGCGATATTTCTGAAATGATGCGTGAGATAGTTCCTTCAGCGATTAGTGAAGCGAAAAAAGTAATAGAAGAAAAAATATCCACGCCGATACTGCAAACTTGTCCGATGTGCACCAAGCAATTTCGCGCGTATGCGAAACCGGAATTCTGCCCGTATTGCGGAGCGAGTATGGTAACAAAATGCAAATCCTGCGCGAAAAAGATTACTGACCCTGATTGGTGCTATTGTCCATACTGCGGAAAGAAGCTTAAAAAATAAGAAAAACAATCTTAGCTTACTACAAATTAACTCTACTTAAAATTATCGATAAAAAATACTTATTGGTTATCCGCTGATTCTTTTAACCAATTTCGCGATTCGTTTCCCTTGGCGAATAGCGTTATCTTTCGCGCGGTCATCGGGTTTACCGATAGCAACAGAGCCGTAATGGTCTCCTTTCGGGTCGCCTTGAATTATCATTCCGTGAATCAGCATTGCCGCAAGAATATCAAGTATCGTTGTTTCATTTCCGCCAGCGATATTCGCTGAAGTAGAAAATGCGGCACCGACTTTCCCATCCAGTTTTCCATGGAACTGAACACTATCATCGAGGAGTTTCTTAATTTCCGCTGCCATCGTTCCATAGTATACCGGTGAACCGATTACAATTCCCTCATAATCCAATAATTCTTTAACACTAACATCCTGAACTTTCTTACAGATAACCTCAACTCCTTCAGATTTAATGCCATCTTCGATATACTTCGCCAACTTTTCAGTATTTCCACTGCGGGAATAGTAAATAATCAAAACCTTCGGCATACTTTACCTCCTTTATCGTTATATTATTATATCATTCATGCCTGAAAAACAACTTTATCTATGACTTAAAATTAGGTTCGAATATGAAATCGAAATCATAAAAATTAGCTATCTAACAAATTGAGCTTATTATACACTCATATTAATTTCAATTCAAGGCAAGATAGTTAAAAAATCAAAAGCGTGAACAAGATATTGCGATGCGAATTGGATTGAACTCTCACGACACTCAAAAGACTAAAGTAATTTTACTGCTTCATCATAGATAATTTGTGCAAGATTCTCTAAATTGAGATATACTCCAATTTTCGAATCTGGAGAAGTGATAGACATTATGTTGGTTTTATTCTTCCACGGTAATTCTTTGAGATTAATCCCTAAAAATCTTATCTTTTCGAGCAGATGCAATATGAGTGATTGTGCATATCTGATCAAACCACCAGAAAAAACCAATATATCTACTCCACCGAGAACCGAAATTCCTTCTCCGATATATTTTAAGATTTGGTTTTCGTAGATATCAAACGCGAGTTTAAGTTTTTCATCTTTCCCATATAATTTGAAATACTCTTCCATACTCAAATCGTAGCCCGTAAGTCCATAGAACCCGCTATCTCTTTTTAGGATTTCATCGATTTGGAATATCGAATAGTTATATTGTTTCATAAGGTAGAACACTATCCCTGGATCTATATCACCGCAACTGGTTCGGCTCATTATCCCTTCCAAAGGTGTATATCCCAGACTAATCGCTAATGGTCGATTTTGGTATATAGGACAAACGGTAGTCTGCTTATCAAAAACGATTGAAATAATTCGGTTGTCTGATTTTGATATCTGAGCATTGAACTTATGATAGATGCCGTGGTATCCCCAACGTTTGATATTAGTGTTCTGGAAATACTCATAGGGAATCGCATAATATTTCTCTTCTTCTGGCAAATCAGTAAAAAATGCTGTCTCGAAAAATGCTAGTATCGGAACAGTAGTATATTTCTCATATACCGACCGGAGTAAATCTTCAATGAACGGAATATAAAAAGGGAAAAATTTAACCAACGATCGGAATTTATCGAAAAAAGTTCGGTCGACAAAAACTGCCTGATCGAATAGGTCAGCACCGAAATAAATATGGAATGCAATCGCTTCTAGTTTCTCCTGGTTTAATATAGTATCTATTACTGTTTTTAAACCGATAATATCACGAACCTCATCTGTTTTTTTAAGTAAACAAGTATTTTCGGTCTTACCAGTTTTACCTTTCGTAAAACCCCAAAATGTAATTTCACGTAATGTCGGTTCAATAACGATTATCATGGTTAAACTCCTTATATGCCTCTCGCGCAATCATAATTTCTTCATCGGTCGGTAGTACCAGAATTCGGGTTTCTGAATCTAAGGTTGAAATATCTTGTATTCCATTAGTATAATTTGCATTTTTGAATTTATCCAACTTGATTCCAAAGAAATCCAATCCTTGGCAAATCTCTTCTCGAATCAACGGGACTCCAACTCCGATTGAATCAGTAAACAAAATAATATCTGCTTTTCTTAATAAGAGTATATAGTAACATATATATTTTTTTACCCGGCGGACGTACATATTAAACGCCATTTTGGCTTTATAATCGTTATTAATACTTTTAATCACATCGCGTAAATCCGATGAATTCTTAAATATGCCAAGGACTCCACTTTTTTTATTTAAAATTGTCTCGGTATCTTCAGGCGAGATATTTTCTTTAAACATAATATAAAAGAGCAACCCTAAATCTAAATCCCCGGAACGGGTGTTCATCATTAATCCTTCTAACGGAGTAAATCCCATCGAATTGTTGATTGATTTCCCACAATCTATCGCGCATACACTGGAACCACCCGTACCTAAATGACAACTAATAATCCGTTGAGTTCTATAATCTCGATTTAGATATCGGCAAGCTTCCCTACTTACATACTGATGTGAGATACCATGGAACCCTATTTTTCTTAGCCCATATTTTTTTACCAGTTTCATGGGTAACGCATAGCTATACAATTCCTTTGGAATCGTTGAATGAAACGCGGTATCGAACACCACATATTGCGGAATTTCCGGATACTCTTGTGTGCAAAGTTCGACCAACGCAAATGATATCGGATTATGTAACGGCGCTAATTGCAATGTTTCTCGCAACCGTTCGAGTCTGGCATTAGTGATTTTTGTTGTTTTTGAAAACCACGTTCCCGGATGAACATATCGATGGGCAAAGATATCGAACGTAACCGATTTATGGGTTTTATGGTCTTCTTTAATCAGTGATAACGCTTTTCGGAACGCTACGGTATGATTCGGAATTTCAGTTTTAACCACCCGTTTTTGGCCGAAAACATAATGGGTTATCATCGGGGTATCTTGTGTTTTTATTCCAACCCGTTCCGCTTCACCTGAAACCAATTCCTGTTCTTCCGGCATCCGAATAATTTTATATTTTAGCGATGAACTTCCGCAGTTCAGTACTAGAATGTTAATTGGAGTAGCATTAGATTTCATCTTCGCACCACCCAAACGTTGGCATACCAAGATTCCGGTGAATTATCAGGGTTTGTCCATATACTGATTTAGCTAAATCATCGATCGATATCATAGGTTTGCCGACAGTTAGCATCTCTTCCGAACCAGCGCCAAAACCAATAGTTGGTATCTGTAATTCACCACAAGTATATGAACCTTCGGTAATAATTTTTTTCCAGTATCCAAGTGTAGCATTAAATCCGTTTTCTCTCAGTACTCCTAACGAAGAGAGAACAAATGGATGATGTTCTTCCATTCTCCATGGTTTATATTCTTTTTCAGCAATAACTTCTGTTCCAGCTAGGGTTTTAACTCTGCGCGTTGCCACCGCAGTGTCAACTATTACTTCCGGTTTTTCTCGATAAACACTTTTCGCAATCGATTTGGCTTTATTTAAAATCGTTTCCTCTCTTTCTTCCGGAACATAGGTGCGATCAACGACCACCCGACATTCTCGTAAATCTTCCAATGGCTGATACGGACTACCGTAACCGCTATAGCTAACATCTTTAATCCGTAAACTCGATGGACCTAATGTAAAATCGCGAGGTAACGTTTGTGAATATTTCTCTAATTCGTTGATTAACGGAAACATAGTCCCGAGCATATTTATTCCCCGTTGTTCGAAAAATTCATCTTTCCCAATTTTCCCTTTCACCACAATCTCATACTCCATTTTTCCTTTATGACCAAGATTGATATTAAAGTCAGTTGGCTCACAAAGAATGACTCCCTGAATATGTTTGCGTCGTTCCCGTAAGAAATTATCGAATAGATATTTGATACCTATTCCGCAACTTTCACTTCGGGGAACACAGCAAACGATTAGATTCCCCTTCAATGGCATTAACACCCGCTTCATTAATCCCCCGGCGTATATCGATGAAATTATTCCGGCTTTAAAAGTCAGCATATCCAGTTCTGGTTGGTATGACCTGAACGATTGTAATCCAGAGAACACAGAAAAATCCATATGGGATATCAGAATTAAATCTTCCTGAGCGTCATAACCATTAATGATACCGATAATATTGCCGGCATGGTCTTGAACCACTTCATCAAAGTCTAACTTTTTCATCTCTTGCGAGATCAAAGTAATAAATTCAGTCATGTTCCTTTCATCAAGATTAAACTCAGATAATCGACCGGAAAAATCCTGCATGGGATTTTGTAATCCGGTTAGTTTGGTTTTTAGAATGTTATACATACCTGTTACCTCCCATTACTAGTTAGTTTTATATAAATTAACTATATTAAGTAATAATTAACATAGCGTATAAAAAAATAGAGCAGTTTACTGCACTTAAAAAGTTGGTGGGGTTACCACCCATAGTGCTTCAGTAGTCCCTTTAGAGACATTTCGAAACAGATGCGGAATACTGGAATTAAAATAAATACTATCTCCTTTTTTCAAAATATACTTGCTCTCATTGAGTGTGATTTCCAATGTTCCTTTCAAAACCAAAACAAACTCTTGACCAAAATGGCGATATGACGCTTCTCCGGAATTAGCCTCTTTATCCAGTTTAAACAATAACGGTTCCATCTGTTTATTCGGATCCGGTGAAGTTAATAAATATAATTTAATCCCTTTCCCTAACTGTTTGAGCGATTTGCGTTCCTTCTCACGAACGACTGGTTGGGTCGCCGTAGGTTCTGTTTCACCGATTAAACTCCCTACCGTGGTGTGTAACGCATCGGCAATGTTCTTTAAGGTTGATAATGACGGCGATGCTTTTCCGGTTTCAACCTGTGATAAGAAACTTGCGCTGACGTTCAATTTGCTCGCTAAATCGCGTAAAGTGATTTGCCGCTCTTCCCGATATCGCTTTATATTAACTCCAACTAGTTTCATTGTATTTCTACCTTTCACCAAATAGTATACACCACAAAAAGATGTTTGTCAAGTATTATTTAATATTTTTTGAAATATTTAAGTATAACTTAACTTCTGACGGATACCTATGCCGTGATAGAGTAACTACGGATTTATTTTCCACAAAGGATTATTTGAATGAAAAATTTTGAAGGATCAGTCGGAAAAATGGCACTGTATTTTTCCCACCCTGATAATGCATTACCGGTATAAATCTGGGTATCGAACTTAACTGTTGCCGTCAACGAAAAATATGCGCCTGACATGGAATCGAAACTTGGTTTTTCTTCAATCACAATTTCAATGTCTTGTTTTGTGGTTTTTCAAAGCGAGAAACATAGCGAGGAGATTCCCCGGACTATTTCATGATAATCGTTAAAATACCAAAAGTAACTGCAACCTTATTATTTTCATAGGAGTGCTATTTTATTATATTTTTCATGAGAATGAATAATGGGAAATAATCAAGGTTATTGCGTAGTGCCTTAACTCTACTTCACTTCAACTTCAAGGAAACCCTTAGTACATCATTACATTTAAAAATGGTCAATATATCTCCTAGGAGATTGATTATCATTCGGTTCCTAAAATAAAACCGTGATGTGATTTAATCTATAAGGTTAAAATTATGGTATAATAATGTATGTTACAATATTGTTTATGACTCAAATTTTAATCAAAGCGGTCATTGGCGGCGCATTTATTGGTTTGATTCTATGGCTTTCCCAGACGAAATTGAGTTATCTTGCTGGATTGCTCCTATTTTTTCCAATCATTAGCCTTCCGACATTCTTTTTTTTAGGAAGCAACGGCAATGGCGACCGAATGCGGGAAACGATTATCTGGAGTTTCTGGGCGATTCCGGTCTGGATAGCATTTGCGTCAACCTTATATTGGTGCAGCTATCGGTTTAAAATACTTCCGAGTATTTTACTATCCCTATTAGTGTGGTTGGTTTGTGCAACGATTCTCGTTTTCGTAAAAAAAGGATTTTAGAAAAGTTTCAAATTACCGGTTAAACTCAATATGGTTGGTGAATCTAGCGATACGCCTGCTACCAGTTCTAATCATCAATTTCCTCAACCCGAACTCCGGCGGAATGTAAGCGTGTGGGGTTCGTTCATGTGGGGGTATGCTGATGTCGGCGCAGATATTTATGTTGCACTCGGTATCGTTATGGCAGCTGCACAAGGCGCAACTAATATCGCATTTGCCGTAGCCGGACTTGTCTATATCCTTATCGGTTTAGCTTATACTGAACTTGCGTCTGCATATCCCGTTGCTGGAGGTGGACAGTATTTTACCTTACGTGGTCTCGGTGATTTCTGGGGATTTGTGGCAGGAAGTGCTTTGCTATTAGACTATACTATTGATATTGCCCTATTCGCTACCGGAACCGCAGGTTACATCAACTTCTTTTTCCCAGCCATCCGCGACCTAAATATTTCTTTCGGTCAATTTACCAATTTGAATCCAATATGGTGTTTAGAAGCTCTTCTCTTAATTGTAATATTAATCTGGCTAAATATTAAAGGGATTCGCGAATCATCGTTATTGAATGAAATTCTTGGTGTTTTCGGAATTGTTGTAGAAGGAATCATCATTGTTGTAGGATTCATTTTCACGTGGAAACCGGAAATGCTAATCTGGCATTGGCAAACTCAATTCCCAAGCTGGAATAATTTTATGTACGGTTCAAGCTTAGCGATTATTTCCTATGTAGGATTAGAATCAATATCGCAGGCAGCACAGGAAACCCGTCGTCCAGCAACAATTATCCCTCGGACTTCGTTAAGTCTTATTTTTAATGTTTTTATTTTCGCAACCGCATTTTCAACTCTAAGTTTAGGTATTCTTCCATGGACAGAAGTTTCTTACGGTGATCCAGTCGCAAAATTAGCGAGTAATATCTCATTTATCGGATTAGTTGCCGGACCGTTAACTGCAATTCTTGGCGCATGTTTTTTATTCATTTCCACAAACAGTGGAATTGTCGGGGCTTCTCGGCTAACGTATTCTATGAGTAAAATGGAATGCATAAGTGAATGGTTTGATAAAGTTCACCCAAAATATAAAACTCCGGTTCGAACAATTGTGGTTTTTTCTAGTATCGGAATTATCGAATTATTATTATCGTTCTTAAGTAAAAATGCATTGGATACATTAGGAAATATGTATGCATTTGGTGCATCATTAGGTTATACTTTAGTTTTTATTGCACTAATAAAACTTAGGTTTTCTGACCCTTATACACCAAGACCCTATAAAGTCCCATTAAATCTGAAATTGAAATTAAAACATCAGGTGGTCGAATTCCCGATTCTTGGAGTGATAGGTTTATTTGGTGTATTTTTAGTTCTGGTTATGGTAGTCCTAACACATGAAATCGGACGCATTGCTGGTCCACTATGGGTATTCGGCTGTTTCATCTATTATGCTTGGTATCGGAAAAGACGAGGATTTCCAATTTTTGGTAGCATTAAACGTAATTGGGAAGAACAACAGAAACAGGTGCTCGAATCCGCAGAGGAATTCGATTTGCTAGAACAATATAAAAATGCACTCGCGGAACGCGACCGAAAAAGAGCGCCATTAATTGAATCAGAAAATGTCACCTAAGAAAATTAGTATTCCAACGCTAGATTATTTCCGAATTGCATTCGGAATTATCTTAACGATACTTGGTCCGATTTTAATTTATCGATCGTTGAAAGTCCCAACCTGGTACGGTGTTCTAATCGGAATATTGTTTTTTCTAGCTGGGGTATACCGGATGTGGCTGTTTTATCGGGCAATAAATAATCTAAAAATCACATCCGAATCAAAAAGATAAATTTTAAAATCAAATGTATGCAATTAACGACTGCTAGCGAAACCACAACTAATTTTGTTTCATCATTATTGATTGTCCCGCAGTCTACCGGGGAAATATCGTTTTCCTGGATAGGATTGCTGCTCGCTCTGCTCTTTACCGCATCGTTGAGCGGGATAATGTGGTGGATGCTGCATCCGCCGCCAATGGTATCTCGTGATGTCGCTAAAGCAATACGGTCGGTTGATGCAATTAAACGAATTCTGGTCCCTACACAGGGAACTTCATATTCTGACCGAGGAGTAGAACTCGCGTGTCGGCTCGGCGCTGAACAGAACGCTGAAATTGTGTTAACGTATATCGTTGAAGTCCCACGAACTTTACCGCTAGGAGCAAAGTTGCCAAAAGAAGAAGAAAAAGCAAAACAAGCGCTTGACCGAGCTGAAGCGATTGTTCAATTACGTGGATTACCCGCGATTCGGAAAATCGAACGTGCCCGAGTTGCAGCGGAAGAAATCATCCGCTCCGCTAAGGAATATGATGTAGACATGATTGTTATGGGCGTTCGTCCTCGGGTTAACCCGGCGCAAATGGTTCTGGGCAAAACTACGGATGTTCTCCTTCGACGCGCTCATTGCGAGGTAATCATCGACCGACCAAAACTAGAGAAATAATTGCGAAGTCATCAATTTGGGACATAGGTATTGGGATTGGTATATTATTATAGAATGTACTTAATTTGCAGTTTATAAAATAGAAAGGTTATGTATGCGAATCGTCATTTTAGGTTGTGGTCGAGTGGGGGCACGGTTAGCATCCCAGCTAGATGCTGAAGGACATAAAGTTACGATTATAGATGAGAATCGGCAAGCGTTTCAGCATCTCGATGAAAACTTTAAAGGGACAATCCTTGTTGGCCATGGGCTTGACGATGCGGTTATTCGCGAAGCGGAATTAACTAAAATAGATGCATTTATTGCGGTAACTAATTCAGATAATATGAATTTAATGGCAGCACAGTTTGTCAAAGAGAAATTTGGCATTAATCGGAGTATCGCGCGAGTCTATGACCCGAAACGAGCGGCTGCGTTTAAAGAAATTGGGATTATTACGGTTTGCCCGACCATTATGATAACCGAAATGTTAAAAGAAACGTTATTTCCGAAAATATCCGGAAAAAAGAAATAAAAAAAGGAAAAAATCAAAAATCCAATATTAAATCATAGCATTTGGTTTGGATTGAAGATGTTATAATCGTATGTATGTTATTGTCGTAGGTGGAGGGAAGGTAGGGTATAACTTAACCAAAGTCCTATTAGCAGAAGGACATGAGGTTCTCCTCGTTGAAAAAGACCCAGCTCGATATACCAAACTAAACGAAGAATTAGGCGAAACGGTTATACTCGGTGACGGTGCTGAACTCGAGACCTTAAAAGTTACAGGGATGAACCGGGCAGATGTCTTAGTTGCTGTGACCGGTTCGGATGAAGATAACCTGATTATCTGCCAGATGGCGAAAATTGTTTATTTTATTCCAAAAACTATTGCTCGGGTTAACGATCCGAAAAATGAAGAAATCATGCAAATGCTTGGTATTGATGTTACGGTAAATAGTACTCGAATTATTAATACCTTGATAGAAGAGAAAGTTGATTCGAGTATGGTAATCCCGTTGCTTTCACTACAAGGCGGAAATGTTGAAATTGTTAAAATAGAACTATCAAAAGATGCACCTGTGGTTAATAAACAGATTCAAAAAATACAATTACCTAACGACTGTATTCTAATTGCGGTTATTCGCGAAAGAACGGTGGTTATACCTAAAGGGGAAACAGAACTGAAACCAGGGGATACGATTATCGCAATTATCCCTTCGTCAAGTCGCGAGCAGTTTCGCGAGTTATTCTACTAAAATAAAAAAGCTGAATAATCATTATTATTCAGCCTCAGATCACGATTGGTTGCGGGGGTCGGATTTGAACCGACGACCTTTGGGTTATGAGCCCAACGAGCTACCGGACTGCTCCACCCCGCGTCATTAGTTGCATATAATATTATCTCTCTCAAAGGATATAATTGTCAAGCTAAATAAACCTGAGTTGCGCTTGGGTATATGTTGCAAGATAGGATATAATAAATTATTATGCTCGAAATATCTGAAGTTAAACCAATTATTGAGTCTTTGTTATTCGTTGCCGATGAACCGTTAACTATCCGAAAATTCAAACAGATTATTGAAGATGTTGATGAGGCTACCATTAAACAGGCGCTTGCAGAATTGAAGTTGGAATACTCTCAAAACGGACGCGCAATTCAACTGGTTGAAATCGCTAATGGATATCAACTCGCTACTCGACCAAGATATGCAGAGTGGGTCAAGAAACTAATTCAATCTACCACCAAATTCAGATTAACCAAACCAGCATTAGAAACGTTAACGATCATCGCATATCGGCAACCGGTAATGCGTGCAGAAATTGAAGCTATTCGTGGAGTTGATTCCGGTGGTGTTATCCAAACCTTACTTGAAAAAAAATTGATTCGGGTTACTGGCAGAAAAGAAGTTGTCGGACGTCCGTTACTCTATGGAACCACGCAAGAGTTTCTTGACCATTTTGGACTACGGAATTTAAGCGATTTACCGACCATTGAAGAAGTCGTTCCGGAATCAGCGGTTGGTCCCGCCTCAACTGAAACTGGAATAGACCTTTTTACCCAGACGCAACCGGAAGCGGAACGTAAACCTGATGAAATCGGAAATTCTAACCAACCTGAAGAACAAACCAATCCTGAATCAGCATCTTGAGGATTAAATGATTGCTTCGCTGCTTGTTATTTTCCTAGCTATAATTGTTCTCTTTCCATCTGCAGTTTATCTCTGGTCTAAAGTGCTCATCCAGAGTTTCGTTTTCATAATTTTAGCGGTCGCCTTAATTCCGACCAGAAACTATTTCAGAAAATGGGAATCGGTCGCAACGGCTTTTCTGATTTATGTCATTTTTAGTGCATTCTCGATATTTAATGCGGTATATCTTAACGGCAGTTGGCTCGGTTGGTTAAATCTGTTCATCGGATTTCTTATCTATTGGTTAAGTTCATCTGGTTCCCTAACCTATCCGATTGCACGGCAGTGTCCCGCTTACGAATTTATCGGATACGGATTGATTCTGCTCGGAATTCTTGAAGCGGGTTATGGTATTTATCAATATGTTTATGGGTTCAAGTATACAATTCAACTAATTTCGCAGAATCCGGATTTAATTTCTACCCAGTATTATACAGGGATACTCCATGCACTGCAGACACATCGGATTATCGGAACGTTCGGCAATCCAAATGTATATGCGCTCTTTCTCGCAATGATTCTCCCGATATCAACTTACTACTTTTTAAACTCAACACAAGTTGGGAAAAAGACTCTGCTCCTTATTGCAACGGGAATTCTCCTGACTGCACTCGCATTTACTTATTCCCGCGGTGGATATCTTTGTTCAATGTTCGGGTTAATTCCACTAATATTTTTATTCAAAAAGCAAATCAATCTAAACCAGC
Source organism: bacterium (assembly GCA_026416715.1). NCBI lineage: Bacteria > bacterium. Next base: position 93,711 of record JAOAEQ010000003.1, on the reverse strand, counting down.
TCTTCTGGATTTGCAGTTTGATTATCATCTCAATTGCTCTTATTACAATCTGTTCCCAATTTCCGAAAATGGAATTGCAATCGGAAAAATTGGAAACATTCTCTTCACGGTTGACTAAACCAACCAGCACGGTTAGTGAACGATTCCAATATTGGAATATCGCTAAACAGATGATTTCCGACCATCCGTTCGTTGGAACCGGTATCGGGAGTTTTGCAATCCGGTATGGGAAATATAAGCCGGTCGGAGTTGGCGAGACGAAATATGCGCATAATCTATTCCTGCAGATTTGGGTTGAACAGGGTTTACTCGGGCTCTTAAGTTTTATCGGATTAATGATTACGCTGGTGTATTTCACATTCAGGTATTTGAAAAAAACTGAATTGAACCTTGCGTATGCCTTATCGGGAAGTTTGTTCGCGTTTATTACCGACGGTTTTTTCGGATTCGGATATTATACGCTTGAATTGTTTTATCTTTTTTGTTGTATCCTTGGGGTATATATTGGGTCAATTCGTCCGTCGAAACCTCAATCTGAACTTGAACCTCAAAAACCTTCGTTAGTTTCGTTTGTAATCTTTGGTATTATTCTTCTTATCTTAGCTGGAGTATGGTATTTTGCGGTATATTCTCCTTATCTCGGTCAACTCTATTTTAACACTGCACTGACCCGACTAAAAGAAAAACAACTGGTTTCTGCGGTTGCCGGATATAAAGCAGCGCTGGTTTGTGACCCGATGAATTCTGAATACCATCAACATTTAGGCAATACGCTTCTCCAATTGAACGCAGTTGAACAGGGAATACGACATCTAGAACTCGCAGTTAAACTGAATCCAAATACCGCCTATTATCATTCGGATTTAGCGGAAGCGTATCGGGCTATCGGCAGATATCCGGAAGCGGAACGAGAAGCGAAATTAGCGATTGCACATTATCCGAATAAACCCGCGTACCACTATCAACTTGCCCAGATTTATGCAGAACAGGGTAAAGAAGCGTTAGCCACGGCAGAGATGCTCAAATTCGCTGAACTATCGAAGAATAAATAGTTGTTTCCGTGAAAGCGTAAACAAAACCTCAATGGGTTATTTCGGTGAACTGACTATATATTTACAAAAGCTTCCTTAAATCAGCTTTTAAATCTTCGCTAAGAATAAGTCCAGCAGGTTCTTTTCTTCAGAAATAGTCCTCCATTAATATCATGAAGTTACACGAAAACTTTCTCTACGTCTAATCCTAGGATAGAAATAATTATTTCTTGAAACGGTACTTTATATCATATCAACCATGTTTTATGTCATGCTTTAACCAACTGTAACACGGTCAATTTCCATAATTTCATTTTTTAAAATAGGATACCACGACGCACAAAATCAAACTTACCAGTGGTGAGTTTGATTTTGTCAAATAAATAACCGCTTACTGGACAAACCTACAACAAGAAGATTTTTAATTGATTTTATTAGTGTTACTATCGAAGATATATTACAAGCTAAAAAATTCTCTTCATTAATTATCTTCTGGTTGCCGATTTTCTTCTATACTTTTCAAATAATCGGCAACTATCTCTCTAGCAGCATTATAATCTTTTTCCAAAACAATAACTTCTCCCCAATAGCTTTTGAACAGTTCATCAATGGAAAGGTCAATATATCGAGATAATTTTAACGACCGATAACTCGCTTCTATATTCGCTTGTTTTAAAATTTCACAAATTACGATAGCTTCAAATTCGCTTGCGACAGTACATAAATGTACTGCTGCGGATTCAATTTCAGCTCATTTAGGTTCCGGCAACTGACTGACTAACGGAATCTGGCAGTCGGAACATCTCATAATTCCAAACTCATATTCAGTTCGGCATTTCGGACAAAACGGCATCGGTAAACCCATCTCAACGTAAAATGCAAAATTAACATTGTTTATTAAAATTTCAAATGCTAAATGCTAAATTTGAAATACATTTTATGGTTCTTCTTCCGGTTCTTCTTCAAGTTCAAAATTATCGAGAGTCTTTAAATAATCAGCTATAATCTGTTCTGCTTGGTCGGCATCTTCTTCGAGAACCAACACTTCACCTTTATATGGAGTTGATTCTGTTATTCCATCATATCCCGGAATGATAAATGAACGGAACGTAGCGGTTATACCCGATTGTTTTAACAATTCGCAATAGAATACTGCTTCCGATTCATCCATAATTTGAATAACCGACACCAATTCCGCTTCTGGCACCGGTTTATCTTTTTCTTCAGGTAATCGCTCCATTAACGGAATCTGACAATCAGAGCATTCAGTTATTCCCACTTCATATTCCGCTTGACATTTCGGACAAAACATAGGGTATCTTCCTTTCAAAATATAAAATTAAAATATTAAATTTCTATCGATTACTGAATAATGAACTTTTATTCTTTCGACACGTTAAATGCTTCATTGTAAACCGGGATAACAATAATAAACGTACTCCCTTGATTCACTTCAGATACAACTTCAATTTTTCCCCCGTGGTCGGAAACGATACGGTCAACCATGGAGAGTCCCAGTCCAGTACCTTTCTGTTTAGTAGAAAAATATGGCATAAAGAGTTTACTTTTCGTTTCCTGCGTCATTCCTTCCCCAGTATCAGCAAAAGATATTTGAACCGCTGGTCGCTCGTTTAGTATTGTCGGCTGAACGGAGATAGTCAACGTTCCACCGTTCGGCATTGCATCAATAGCGTTTTTAATCAGGTTTGAAAACGCACGCCGTAACTGTTCCGGGTCAGCATATATTTTCGGGATTTGTTCGTTTACCTTAACCTTAAATTGTATCTGGTCTTGTCCACTGGAATAGAGGGTAACGGTACTTTCTATCACTTCCGACAATTCTATCCATTCCGGCTGGGGTTTTGGCATCCGAGCGAATTCGGAGAACGCGTTGACGATTTTATAGAGATTCTCGACTTCCTCAAGAATCGTTTGAGTTGACTCCTGCAATACCTCATCAAAATTAGCCGCTTTGCGATTATAACTTTGTTGAAGATTCTGGATTGAGAGCTGAATCGGAGTTAACGGATTTTTGATTTCATGCGCAATCCGTTTAGCGACTTCCTGCCATTCGGCAACTCGCATTGCCGTAATCAGTTTCTCCCGATTCTCACGTAATTCTTTCGCCATATAGTTATAAGATGATACGAGCGCTCCAAGTTCATCTTTGCTGGTTATCGGAATTTGGATATCATAATCTCCTTTTGCAATTGCAACTGACCCTTCAACCAATTTATCCAGTGGATACGTGATTCGTTTCGCAATAAGATATGCTACCAACAGCGCAATACACATACCGAAAAACCCAAACCAGATAATATTACGACGTAAATCTGCTACTGTCTGCTGGAGTTTCTCCTGTGATACAGCAACGAGTAGAATACCTACTGATTTGTTTCCGGTTATCAACGGCATACCACCAATACTGAACTCGGTTTGATTCAAAACAAACCGCTGCATCAACGGGATTTTCGACGACCGAATTGAACTCAAGAATTCAGCACTTAGGTGTAGTTGCGTTATTGGTTTCCCTTGACTATCAACGAGAGTACTCACTACCAGATTATTTCCTTGAACCAGCCCAAGGTCAACCGCACCAACCCGTTTCAATCGCTGGATAAATTCCGAATTCATTAAGTATCCGCCGGTAAGTACGCCGATAATTTCTCCTCGGTGATATATCGGTACACTCGATTTCAATGCCAAATAACTTCCGGAAACTAGATTCTCAATGCTAATCCCCTGAGCATTTTTTCCGGTAAGCGCAGTCTGCAGAAAGACATCATCCGATTTGATGGAACCGATTTTTCCAGGTTCGTGCGCTGATGCCAAAACTTTCCCATCATGGTCAGTTATTTCTAGAATATCTAACCCGGTTGATTGCATTAAATCTATCAATTGGTTGGATAACCCGAGATAATCGAACCCGGAACTTTCATACCGCATCAGCATTTTCCGTTTCAGTTCAGTTATTTGCGCGATTTTTTCTAGTTTGCCAGTGATTTCATTTCCAGTTATTTTCAGTTCGTTATCAATCCGAGATAATGCATCGGTTATTTGCTCTTTAGCTATTTCATCGAATCGATGTTTGATAACTCGTTGGGATAAAACGAACACTACCGCTAAACAAACGATTACGGTAAGGAAAAATGCAATCATTAATTTCGTTCGTAAGGTTACCCTAACGATTTTCTTAAACGGCTCTTTAAATTTCTGAATTATAATTTGCGGCGTCATGTTTTCCTTCAGTAACATTCATTATAGCATATACAACTATACTGCTAAATGTCAAAGCGCACATGGTAAATCAAAATTAGGTGATTTAATATCAAAAGTGATTAAGGAATTTCACGTCTAAACTAAATGATAAGTCTTGTCGCAACCGCTTACAAATTCAAATTCCAATACTACTACGGTTTAAATTTGCTATTTTTAGCATTAGACACTCATCCATTTATTTGTAATCCATATAATTAAGGATAAAAAGTCAAATTTCGCTTGACGAATTATATAAAGAGAGTTAGAATAAGGGTCAAATCACCTATATTTTACTCCAGGGAGGATTATCTTATGTTCAAAAGAAAACTGGTTTTGCTCATGATGTTAATTGTTTCACTAATCCCGTTAATCTCTTGCGGGAAAAGTTCAGACCGCGCAAAATCGGAATTACTTCAAATGGATTTGGAGTATACCGATAAAAACTTTTTTAAAGTTGCTACGGAAGGAAATATTATCGCAGTAGATTTATTTTTAACCGCAGGGATTGACCCGAATATCAAGAATCCGAATGGATATACGGCGTTAATGCTTGCTGGATTAAATGGCCATACAGAAGTATGTAAATCGTTATTAAAAAACAAAAAAACTGACCCGAACGCGAAAGGTCCACAAGAAGAAACCGCATTACATCTTGCGGCAAGAAAAGGATGTACTGCAGCAGTACAAACGATATTAAGTTTTCAAGCGAACGTTGATGCGGAAGATAAATTTGGTTCAACACCGCTGATGTATGCGGCAGAATATGGACAGACCCGATGTTGTGAAGCGCTCTTGATTAAAGGAGCAAACATTAATTATCAGAATAAATGGGGCAATACCGCTTTGATGTATGCAGCAAAAGAAGGTAAAACTGATACTGTGAAATTACTCCTTGAACGAAAAGCGAATCCGAATTTAACCAATACCGGCGGGAAAACTGCGTTGAAATTCGCGAAAGCTCGTGGTGCCAAAGATATCGTTCAACTGCTTACCGACGCGGGCGCAACCGAATAATTAAATACATAGTGCGAAACATCGTTCCTAGCGATCTAACCCCTGCTCACGATTACCCCAAATAGGAGGATAAAAAGCAATTTTATTATTCTATACTATCTTGGTTTCTCTGATACTTGTCTGGCTAATTCATAATAAGGTAATTACCGTTATTAGAAGAAAATATTTTAATTACTCAAAAAAATTAGAAGCCCTTTTGGGATTCATAATCGGTATAGGATCATTTATTATTCTTACATCTGCGTCTTTATTTGATTAGGAATTCGATTGAGGGAATACTGTTTCTCGTGTTATGTTTTTTGCTCATTAGAAAAGTGTATTGGGAGATAATGAAATCAATTGAAAAACCGTTTCCGGTAGATAAAGAACCTACCTCTGGTATGACAGCATAGAGATAACTTGCGCAACGAATTTGTGCGGGATTCGAGGAAGACTATGCTCGCGTCTTTTAGGTAATAAATACCCCGTTAGCAGGTGGAAGTTTTCTAACGGGGTTTGGTATTATCATATTATATATTATCAATTCGGTGTCACTATGTTTCTATGGTTAAGACTTATTTTTTCTCTTCTTTCTTTTCTTCTTTTTTCTCTGGAATTTGCAAGATGATAAACATATATCCATTACCACGTTTTAGATAAAACTTCACACTATCACCCGGTTTAATTTCTTTGCTGATATCATTGAACTCTTTAATCTCTTTTACCGGTTTATTGTTGATTTTGATAATAATATCGTTCTTTTGAAATCCAGCTTCATCAGCAAGCGATTTCGATTTAACCTCGGTAACCACTAATCCTTCTTCAAACGAGAGATTCAATTGCTGCGCTAGTTCTTTCGTGAATGTTTGCACCGTTAATCCCCATTTTGTCGCCGCATCTTTACTTGCGAGTTCAACATCTTCGGTTCGTTCGGCGATTTTAACAATAACGATTTTCTCTTTGCCGTCACGAATCAGTTTCACCGGAACCTTCTCTCCTACCTTAGCCTGCGCTACTAGATTTCGCAATTCGGTATTAGAATTTACCGGAACCCCATTTATTTCGATGATAACATCTCCAGGTTCGATTCCTGCTTCTTTTGCCGGACCCTCTAAAACATTAGCAATTAACGCACCTTTCTTCTCCTTTAACCCGAGCGCTTTTGCCATTTTCTCATCGATTTCTTCCGGATTCAGTTGAACACCGAGCCAACCCCGTACAACTTTTCCAGACTCAATTAAATCACCCATAACCTTTTTGGCTAAATTTATCGGAATCGCAAACCCAATTCCAGCATTCTGCGCTATTCCACCGGTTTTAATCGCCGCATTGATTCCGATAACTTCACCACGTAGATTCACTAATGGACCGCCGGAATTGCCCGGATTTATCGGCGCATCCGTTTGGATATAATCTTCATAATCTGCAAGACCTATTGAGCGACCGAGTGCACTCACAATTCCTTGCGTTACCGATTCCGCTAATCCAAACGGATTTCCAATAGCGATAACAATCTGACCGACCTGTACGGTATTCGAATCGCCCAGTTTTGCAGTCGGAAGATTATCTCCATCAACTTTAATTACGGCAACATCAGTTTTCGGGTCTTTACCGACCACTTTAACATTGGTGAATTTCCGGCCATCAGCTAAGGTAACTATGATTTTATCTTTCTCCAAGTCTAGCCCATCTACCATATGGTTATTGGTTAAAATATATCCATCGTCCCGAACAATAACCCCAGAACCAAGACTCGGTATAACTCGTTTCTGCACTTCTGGCGGAACCATCCTTCTAAAAAATGGCTCAAATTGTTTAAAAAATTCATCATCGCCAAACGGGTCGAACCAAAACGGATTTGAAGATCGAGTTAGGACTGTTTTTTCGGTACTGATATTAACGACTGCAGGTTTAACTTTTTTCGCTACTTCAACAAATGCTTTTTCTAAAGCTTCTGCGGCGGAGATTACATTCTCGTCTGATTTCGTTGGTCCCTCAGCAGAAACCGAGAAAGAAAAAAAGGATAGAATGAGAATGCATGAAACTCCGAATAGATATTGAGCTAATAATCGGTTTAGATTGTGACGCATAGTATCCTCCCACACATCTAATGGATATTTTTTATTAATCACATTTAATATCTCTATCTAACACCGTACCCTAAGGGTTTATTCAAAATTTTTTGTAATGAATATTTTAGGGTTAGGGTTACTTCATTGCACCGAGTAACTCGGTTAATGACATCGCTCGAAGCCGTTTAATTCGTTCCGAGATCGGTGGATGCGTCGAAAATAATGTTAGGAAAGAACGACCAGATAATGGATTAACGATAAATAAATGCGCCGTCGAAGGATTCGCATTCATTGGTAATAACTTTGCTGCTTGTTCTAATTTATATAACGCATTCGCTAACCCATCAGCATTTTTTGCGAACCGTGCTCCGGTCGCATCAGCTTCATATTCTCTCGTGCGGGATATCCACAACTGAACCAGTAACGCAGCTAATGGTGCAACGATTATCATAACCAATAACGCTAAGGGATTATTTCCTTCACGGTCATTGCGACCACCGACCCCACCGAACATCGCAGCAAATTGCGCCATCCGCGCTAGCATCATCACCGCACCAGCTATCCCTGCAGCAATCGTTCCAATCAGCATATCTCGATTTTTCACATGCGCTAATTCATGCGCTAGTACCCCTTTAAGTTCATTATAATCGAGAATACGTAGAATTCCTTCGGTAACCGCAATTGCTGCATGGTTCGGATTCCGTCCAGTAGCAAACGCATTCGGCGTATCGGTTGGAATTATATACAATTTTGGCATCGGTAAACCCGCATTTTGTGTCAATTCGGCAACCATCTGGTATAACTGCGGTGCTTCTTGCGGTGTTACTGGTCTCGCTCGATACATCATTAATACCATCTTATCACTGAACCAATACATAAATAAGTTCATTCCTAAGGAAAAGATTAACGCAAATACCATTCCTTCGGTTCCCCAAAATGAACCGATAAACACTAAAATCATGGTTAAAACAACCATTAGCATGGTGGTTTTAAGTACATTCATCTCTATCAACCTCCTATAATTTATCCCATTAGTACTATCACAGCGTGTATCTGCAACTAATGGGATTTATACTAGCAAAAAAATATCGTTGTATTTTTTGGTTACAACTTAAATAATGCGTGACGTACCGCATGTCGTAATAGCGCTATATCAATAGGTTTCGGAAGTAACGAGAATACATTGAGTTCCATCAATGCATGGAATAAATCTGGCGCTCGTGAAGCTGTTATCATAATCACTGGCAATTGCGACCACATATATCTTATTTCACGCAAAACTTCTATTCCATCTCGATCGGGAAGATTTAGGTCAAGCAGAACTAAATCAATTAATTCGTTCATAACAATTTCAGCTACTTGGTTCCCATCCGGCAGACCGAACGTATTGAATCCTTCCCGTTGTAAAACATCTTCTAGTGTCAACCGAGTATATCGGTCATCGTCAACAATAAGAATTTTTTGTTTGTTATAAGGTGAAATTGCAAAGGTCATAATTTGCACCTTGCCTTATGTTATGATTGAACAATTAACTTCACCTGAAAAAGAATAGCATAATTTTAATTGATATTCAAATCAAGTTCAGCTTAACACTCTGCCAAGATTTCCCTTTATTTATATCACTCACAGAAAGTATGAAAAGTATAATTTGAATTATTTTCCGTTTAATCATTCGAGCAATTTCTATACCAGAGTTAACTCACAAAATTCGGATTCGATACAATAGTCAAACAGGTACAAATTCAGCTTAAAATCAAGTGTTCAGCGAACAATGTTGGAATTATAAAAGTTATTATAGGAGTAAATTGTTGATTAGGGTGTCATAATGTACCATTGCACACTGCCAAAATGGCACAACAGAACTATTGGGATTTTAGCAGGTTTTCTAAAACTTTATACATCTCATTTTGACTTGACATTTGAGTATCTTGGGAAGAATAATATTCCCCTGCCATATCGTAGTCAAGTATCTCTAATGTAATTTTTTTAAGAGAACGGAGGAGTTTCAATGCATAGTCACTTAATTCATCTTCTTGAGTCTCAGTTTCCGCAAGTTTTATATGTGTCGCATTCACCCGGATTTCATCCATCGTCGGGTCTAATGCAATCCATTTGCCAACATACACTTCTACCCACATATGGTAGTAAAAACCATCTTCAGCATAGGTTATTCCAGTAACAATTTTGGTCGGAATTCCAACCGCACGAGTTAATGCTGCTAATAAAACCGAATGTTCAGTGCAATCTCCGCGTTTGGTTACCAGCGTATCCTTAGCTGATGCAAACCCCGTATCAAACCCTTTATTCTCAACATAATTATTTACCCAATGGCATAATGCTATTGCTACTTTTACGGAGTTTCTTTCAGAACCAGCAATCTGCTTTGCAATAGCAACTATTGCCGAATCATCTGATTGAATATAGGGCGTATTTGATAAGAACCTCGTTATATTCTTATCTTTAATTTTTAACGGTAGTTCCAGCACTGTATTTTCATCAATCGGATTTGCGGTTATAATTAACACTCGCGATTGAACAGTTGTATCGGATAGCTGTTCCCATTTCTGCCGGTCATCCTCAGGAATAAAGGTTCTCGGGTCACCGTCAGTATAAGTTATTTTAACTCGCATTCGGGTTACTTCTTTTGGCTCATCGAAAGTTACATTACTTTTTAACATTGCGAGATTCTTGATTTCCATTTTCTGCTTAAACTCTTTCGCTTCCGCTTCCGGTACCTGAACCATAACCATCCCATAATTCCCAACCTCTGCTTTGACCACTCGGTTATCTTTCCCAATCCACGTTCGAGATGTCAACTCTGGCGCTTGTAAATACTCCGTATATACAACTACTGCGTCTTGGATGATGCCATTTACCTCTACCTTTTCGGTTGTCCCAACTGATACTGACACATCAAACCATCGCGCTAACTCCGGACTATATACCTTAAACTGATACGTCTTTCCCACAGGTAAGCCATCTCGCACAATCTTTTCAACTACAGCCGCATCAAAATAATTTGACGGAGCCCAAGCTAACGTTTGCTTGGTTATTTCACCATTCAGATTGATTTCTACCAATAATTTGTTTCCTTGCACCGTTGCGGTAACGATTTTTTTACTTCCCATCATTTCTTCTTCATATTTACAAAAACGAGCGGAATAATCTTTCGCTAGATATACCTGCGATCTCTGAATTACATTGAACTCGATTCCGAACCGTGCAAGTTTCGATATCATCTCGCTGTTGATTTCATAGACCTTTTCACCGTTAAAAAGTGTTTCCTGTTTGGTCTCATGATAATACCCTATCTTTTCGCCCATGAGAAACACATTCAACCAATTCTCGGAAGTAGGATTCGAAAAACCAAATGTTCTACAAGGAATAAAAACTATTAAAATGAATAATATTACATGCCAATTATTTCTTTGTATTAATTTCATGAACATACTAGGGGGTTACTACAGGATCAGGAGGAAACATCCAGCGTCCCCAACTAACTCCATATTTACCTGCGCTAGAAATTGTTTTATATCGTTGTTTCTTTAACCAATTGTAACCAACTTTAGCCAGTGTTTTATTCCCACAGGAAATATAAGTAGCTGCTATATCATTATTACCTTTTGCATATAATACTGTTACAAGATAATGAATAATTTCTGCTCTACCGATACAGATAAAAGAATAGATTCCGTTTTCAATTTTTCGAATATCAGAAGTTTCTATATCCTGTATTAAAATTCGTTTGGTTAATTCCCAGTTGTCAATAAGATTTTGCACATCTCTTTTACAAATCATGGAATATATCTGTTCCTTTTCAGTTTTCGGTATCCAATCTAATTTTTCTAAAGCCGCCACAATTCTACCTTGAATGTCCCAATCGGGCAAACTGTTTACTAAATAAGGAATAACTTTTTGTCGCCAATATTGCCTAATGCGTCTATTGCGGTTCCTCGTATGTATTTATTGTTATTTTGTATTAAGTTTATTAACGGTTCGATTGCGCGAGTGTCTTTAATTTCTCCCAGTATTACAGCAGCAGAAGTGCATAACCTAGGATTTCTATCATTCAAATGTTCAAGCAAATGAGTCACCGCTGGTTGACCGATCTTTATGAGCGCATTGGAAACAGAATTATACACATCGTAATGATTATCCTCCAAACATACTATTAGCGGTGCAATTGCCCGCTCATCTTTAATTTCGCCTAACGCATTCGCTGCTATTGCCCGTACCATCCAATTATCGTCCTTTAAACATTCAATTAATGGATTAACTGCTTTAACGTCTTTAATCTCATAAAGAACATGCGCTGCTATCGTCCGTATACTTGCGTCCTTATCTTTTAAACAAGCAATCATTGGCTCAACAGATAACTTACCAATCAAAACCAATGCTTTTATAACCGATTCCCGTTCTATTCCTTGTATCCAGGATTCCTCTTCAGTATCTTTTAAAGCCGATATTAATGAGTCTATCGAAGGTTGGCCTATTTTTGCTAAAGCTACTGCTGCTGTTTCATGCACAGCGTTATCTTTTAAAAAAGGAATTAAATATGTAACTGCTCGATTATCGCCAATTTCGCCTAACGCCCTTATAGTTGAAGAACGTACCATCGGACACTCGTCATTTAAAAATAGAACTAACGAATTTATTGTCTGCGGATCTTTTATCTTGCTTAATGCATTCACTACCGCAATTCGAACGTACATATTATCATCATGTAAACATTTTGTTAATGGTTCAATCGCACGGGCGTCTCCTATCTGACCCAGTGCTTCTGCTACAAATCGTCTGACTTCATCATCTGTATCTCTTAAACATAAAATTAATGATTCTATAGCACGACCGTCTCCCTTCAATATCATTGCTTCTGCAGCGAATCTTCTAACACAAAAATCCTCATCCTTCAAACATGAAATTAGTGATTCGTCCACTCTCGGATCTTGAATTTTACGTAATGCTAAAACAGCAGGGCGACGAACCCAAAAATCTTTATGCTTTAATTGCGATATTAAATCATCAACTCGGTCAGCGAAACTGAACGAAAAACAAATGAATATTAATATGCCTGATACGATTTTTTCATATTGCATAGTATCGGTTTTTTTGCGTTCTTTCTTTTATATAAAGTTTATTACGATAAAGTTCTAAGAAGGAATTATTTTAATCCAGACTTGTCGATGTCGCGGTCCATCAAATTCACAGAAAAATATCCCCTGCCATGTCCCTAAAACTAACCGGCCATTTTCAATCAGGATAACCTGTGAACACCCAACGAATGTTGATTTAATATGCGCCGCGGAATTCCCTTCCGAATGCTGATAATGGTCATCAAACGGAACGAGTTTATTCAATTCTTTTATAATATCGGCTGGAACTGATGGGTCTGCATTTTCGTTAATTGTTATCCCGGCAGTAGTATGCGGAACATATACATAGCATACGCCATTACCTACTTTACTTTTTCTGACCGCATCTTCAATCTGCGCAGTTATATCAACTAACGCAGTCCGTGTAGGAGTATTGATTTCTATCTTAATCATAATAAAAAAGGAAGGCGCAATTTTGTTTGCGCCTATGGTTGTATGGTTTATCTCGTTGCAATGAAACTCTTTATTCAAACCATCTATCTTTAAGCAGCCCCATAGTATGCATTATTTCCGCAATCTGGATTGCATTTAATGCTGCGCCTTTTCGAATATTATCAGCTACAATCCACATATTGATACCATTTGGAATAGATTCATCTTCCCGAATCCGACCAACAAATACTTCATCTTTTCCTGCAGCATTAATTGCTAATGGATACTCATTTTTACTCGGGTCGTCAACTACAATTACGCCAGGCGCATTTTTTAATAACTCTTTAACTTGGGCAACGGTTAATTTCTTTTCCGTCTCAATATTTACCGACTCGCTATGTGCATAAAAAACCGGTACACGAACCGTAGTCGCAGTAACCTGGATACTCTGGTCACCCATAATTTTCTTAGTTTCATTAACCATTTTCATTTCTTCTTTGGTATATCCATTCGGTAAAAAACTATCGATATGTGGTAAACAATTGAACGCAATCTGATGTGGGAATACGGCTGGCGCAGGATATGGTTTCCCTTCTGCCCACGCGCGCGTCTGTTTTTCTAATTCATCAATTGCCTTCAGTCCTTTTCCGGATACAGATTGATAGGTTGAAACAACAATCCGTTTAATTTTTGCAACGTCATGGATCGGCTTCAATGGAACTACCATCTGAATTGTTGAACAATTCGGATTCGCAATGATCCCCGAATGCCAGGTAACGTCCTGCGGATTAACTTCCGGAACAACTAATGGCACATCTTTCTCCATACGAAACGCGCTGGTGTTATCTATCGTGATACATCCTTTTTTTGCTGCATCACGCGCAAACCACTTACTCACATCGCCACCAGCTGATGCGAGAACAATTTCATCTCCTTTGAAACATTCGAGTTTCAGCTCTTCTACTGGAATTTCTTTTCCCCTAAAGACCATAGTTTTACCGATTGACCGCGATGAAGCTAATAGCCGCAATTCCTTTACTGGGAATCGGCGTTGTTCTAAAATTTCTCGGAACTGGATTCCAACCGCTCCTGTTGCTCCTACAATAATAACTTTATAACCTACCTTATCGATTTCCATATGTTTTTTCTCCTTTAACATTAAATTTTCATTTTTTAGCTTGGTTTAATTCTCTCGACCTCGCTGTAGCTGCGGATACCGCTTGAATGAGCGATTTCCGCAATCCAGCTGATTCTAATACAGCAATCCCGGCAATTGTTGTCCCGCCTGGGGATGCAACTTTATCTTTCAACACCGCAGGATGTTCCCCTGTCTGGAGAACCATCTTTGCTGCACCTAAAACCGTTTGCGCTGCCAGCAACAGAGCAGTTCCTCGTTCTAATCCTTCTTTAACTCCTGCATCCGCTAACGCTTCAATAACCATAAAAATATATGCTGGACCACTACCAGATAAACCAGTTACGGTATCCATAACCGTTTCATCTACGACCACCACTTTCCCTACCGCACCGAGTAATTGCTGAGCTAGTTCAAGATGGGATTTTAACGTAAACGACCCAGGGCAGATGGCCGTCGCTCCTTCGAGAACTAACGCGGGAGTATTCGGCATCGCCCGGATTACTGGAATATGTCCAGTTAACTGTTTCTCAATTCGAGCAATAGTAATACCAGCAGCGATACTGATTAATAATTGTTCTTTCGTTAACAGCGTCCCGATTTCTGATAAAACGGTATCAACTACGTTCGGTTTTACTGCAAGAAAAATAATATTTGCTTCTTGAATCGCTTCTCGATTATCTCGTGTTGCTCTCACTCCCACACGACGACTAATATATTCTACTCGGGTATCAAGTGTATCACTGGCAATAATCGCTGACGGTTTCACTAATTTCGAATAGAGTATCCCGCGAATCAATGCTTCAGCCATATTCCCTGCACCAATAAACGCTAGTCGTTTTTCTTTACTCATATTACAGCCCTCCTTCCGGCTCGCTACGGAAGTCGCGCTCCGAATATCGCGGTTCCGATTCTAAGCATATTTGCTCCTTCTTGAATAGCTACCGGATAATCGTTCGTCATCCCCATTGAAAGATACCGCATTTCAACACCAGCTATATGCTGACGTTGAATCTGTTCAGCCAACTCTCGTAACTGGATAAAGCTCGGTCGCGCTCGTTCTGGGTCAGCCACTAATGGAGCAATAGTCATTAACCCTTGGATTCGAATGTTTGGCAAGGGCAAAATCTGTTCAATCAATTGCATTAATCTATCAGGTTCTATTCCAAACTTAGTCTCTTCTCCCGAGGTATTAACTTCGATGAGAACGTTCTGAACTTTATTAATCTGGCGGGCGCGTTTATCTATTTCTCTCGCGACCTCGATACGGTCAATTGATTGAATCAACTCGAACATCGCAACTGCCGGTTTAACTTTATTCGTTTGTAAATGTCCGACTAAGTGCCAGATTACCTTATTCCCAATTTGGTTGAACTTCTCTCGAGCTTCCTGTACTCGATTTTCACCGATATTATGTATTCCAGCGTCAATCGCTTCCAGTATTTTTTCGATAGGAACAGTCTTAGTTACTGCAACTACAATGATTTCTTCTGGATTCCGATGACTCCGTAATGCTATCTCATGAATTCGCTCTTTCAAACGAAGCAAATTGTCCGTAACTTGAGACATACAATGGGTAATAAGGATTCTACATTAGTAGATATTATACCTTGAAATCCTCATTTTTTCATACTGTATATAGATTAGTGTGAGTTCAGAGTTCACGAACCGTATCACGTATCAAAATTTAATAGGCACTATAAGTAAGTTGGGATATAATAAATAATAATTTCGAAAAATTTTACCACGAGAGTATTATGTTATTTTTTAAAAATCCTAAAAAAGAAGCGGTTAATGAGATTTCACGACTCGGACTTATCTACAGTGAAGAAACGTTTTTAAAACGGGTCGAACATAGCGATATTACCGTAGTAAAATTATTTATTACTTCTGGAATAAATCTGAAAGCAAAAGATAAATACGGTCATACCGCATTAATGATCGCTGCTGAAAAAGGACATCTCGGTATTGTTCGGGCACTCATTGAAGCACATGCTGAACTCGATGAACTAGACCCGAAAGGATGGTCAGCGTTGATGCTTGCTGCACGAGAAGGACATCTTGAAATTGTGCGCGCATTATTTAGCAGTGGCGCTAATATCAATCTAACTACTACCGACGGGAGAACGGCGCTAATGGTAGCTGCACGAAATAAACATGTTGCTATACTCCGCTTTTTAATCAGTAAAGGAGCAGATATTAATGCTCGGGATAATTTCGGTGAGACTGCCCTAACCCGCGCAATCAAAGATAACAATTTTGAAATAGTTGAGGTTCTGAAGCAATCAGGCGCAAAAGAATAAAATTTAATCTTCTATATCACATTAAAACAGTGACTCAGGAGAAATCGGTTATTTCTCATTCAATATAAACAGGTTTATCTTTCAAAACTAAATTCAGTTTCCCGTTTTGAACTGAGGCTGACGTGGTGACAAATGCCGTTGCATAATTCGTGACTTTTTTTCCGGTTTCATAGTTCGGGATAGCTTCAGTGATAGTTACCTTATTAGCGGTCAATCCAGGAAGAGTTAACGTTACCGATGCCTGCGAAGCATTATCTACCCAAACAACATAGATTGGTTTTCCCGCTTTGGTAAACTGCACGCCATAAACTCCGGCAGGTAAATTGGTTAATCTGCTGGTTTTCGACCAATCTGCTCCTTCCAGTTTTTCAGTCATTTTCTTATATGCATAATAACTTAATTTTTTTACCCACGGCCCTTCATCAGCCAACCCTAATCCGTTATAGATTAATCCGGTATGGTCGAAATATCCGTCTATTTTATTCATAAAACCATAATCCTCAATCAAGCCCCATGCCCAGAACACTTTTTTTACCCCTAGCCCGAAACTTAAAATATATCGCCGAACTAAATCTATCGCCTGTGCTTTTTCCGTTTGAGATAATTGCTGTTCCGGATGCATTGGAAAATTATAGCTACCACTCGCAGTACCAGTTTCGGTTATCCAAATCGGTTTATTTACTCCATAGTGTTTCATTATCTTTTGCGCATCGGTCACCTTCTGTTCAATCTGGCGATAATCACCCTGCGCATTTCCAAACGCATGGATATCGAGAATATCGAAATAATTAGCACCACCTGATTCTAGAATCGTTGCTAGGAAATTCGGCTGTGAATTCATCTGGATATCCAATCCAGCAATGAGAACCTGACATTTACTCGACGCATTTTTTACCGCAGTATATCCGATTTTTAGCAATTCTAAATATTCGGTAGCGTCAACTCGGTTTTCCGGTTCATTCCCGATCTGCCAATACAGTACCGGTTTGGTTAATCCCGGCATATCATCTACACCATCGCCATCATATCGTTCGACCAATTGCTGGATACGGTCGGATTCCGCAGTGCCAGGCATCGGTCGATTCTGATAGCTCACCGTGAATAAAACATTTACACCAACTTTATTTGCATTTTTCACGATATTATCCGTGCGGGAGAAAATATCGTCTGCCATCATAAATCCGATTCCCATTCGATCCCAGCGAATCCCGAGTTCTTTTTCAAAAGCTGCAATTTTTGTATTCCAGTCCGACCCAGTTTTAACCCCTAATTTCTCATATTGAGCGGTGATATTTTCTTTTAATCCTGGAGGTGGATTTTTCGGCATACCAAGTTCGAATGTTTTCCCATGGATACCAAACGGAGAATCGAAATAAATATCTGCACCATTAGTTTTCTGACAATGCGCGAGCCACAATACAATTGATATACATAATAAGCATAAACTTACCATAAATCGCATAAACAATAAGTTCCCCTTGATTTAGTTTGATGTAATATTATAAAGAATATTTGACCAATGAACAAATGATTATTTCTTGTATATTAATTTACAAACTTGTTTTACGAAGATATGCGGTAGCTATGGAGCAGACTATGTTAGACAAAATTGAAAAATAAATGCAATTAAACCCTAGAGTGTAATTTGACAAAACTGACATTTTAAATGATAATGTTAATTTAAATTTAACGTTATCCCAAACATGAAACGGTCAATCTAAAATTAGACCTATGCGTTTATCCGAACCAAGAATAGCTTATTTAGCAACTAAAATAACCGAATTATTGAAAAAGGAATCTCAATTGACTCTATTAGCAGATGCAACCTCAATTGAATCAGTAATTAAAGAGACAATTGTGTTCGATTTAAAACGTGAAGATGAACTTGAACAGGAAGCGATTAAAATCCTCAATCAACATAAAGATAAATTAAATCAGGAAGGGTTAGACTATCGAACCTTATTAACTAAAACCAAACTAATCTTAGCTAAACAAAAAGGAATTATTTTATAATACCTACTCGATAGAACTATGCTGACTCATCCAAGCAAAACGCGATTAAGCGATGAACGAATTGAAAGTATCGCAAATCAGATTATTGCTAATCTCATTAAAAAAAAGCTTATTGCAGTCAAGAATTCAGATAAAACTAGTATTGTTCATAAAATCGTGCAAATTATCGCAGCCGACCAGAAACTTGAAGAAGAAATTGAATCCGAGACGTTGCGTATATTGAAAACTTACGAACAAAAAGTTGCTCCGGGAACTCCCCAATGGCAAGTTGTTTTTAACCAAACGAAGGAACGGATTGCGAAGAAAAAGGGATTTATTTTATAAAAGCAAACTTAAATTACGAATACTAAATGGTATAACGAAAATAGTAATAAGGGGTATGTATGGCTAAACGGATTTTAGTGACTGGAGGAGCAGGGTTTATCGGGTCGCATTTAGTTGATGCGCTTGTTGCTCGGGGATATACGGTACGGATTTTTGACAATCTGGATCCGCAGGTACATGGTAGTGAACGGAAACCGCCGGCGTATTTAAATCCTGCAGCGGAATTGGTTGTAGGCGATGTTCGCGACCGAGTTGCGTTACAGAAAGCTGTTGAAGGTGTATCGGTGATATTTCATGAGGCAGCGGCGGTTGGGGTAGGTCAGTCGATGTATGAGATTCGGCGGTATGTGGAGGTGAATTCGCTAGGTGCAGCGAATCTGCTCGATATTTTAGCGAATGAGCGGCATACGGTAGAGAAACTGATTGTAGCGTCGTCGATGTCGATTTATGGGGAAGGGAAGTATAGTTGTCGGTGTTGTGGGCTGGTGTATCCGAAACTGCGTCCCGAGGAGCAGTTAGCACGGCAAGAATGGGAGATGCGGTGTCCGTATTGTGGAGAAGTAACCGAAGCCATGGCTACGGATGAGGAAAAGCCGTTATTTCCGACTTCAGTGTATGCAGTGACCAAGCGCGACCATGAAGAATTATGTTTAAGTTTTGGTCGTGCGTATCAGCTTCCGACGGTTGCTTTGCGGTATTTCAACGTATATGGACCGCGGCAGGCGTTAAGTAATCCCTATACGGGGGTAGCGGCGATATTTTCTGCGCGAATTTTAAACAATCACCCGCCGGTGATTTATGAAGATGGTCTCCAGACTCGGGATTTTATCCATGTGCGGGATATTGTCCAGGCTAATCTTTTGGCGTTAGAAAAAGAAGAAGCGAACTATCAGGTATTCAATGTCGGTTCTGGACGGCCGCAGAGTATCCTTCATATTGCGGAAGTATTACTGGAGAAGTTAGGAAAGAAAGAGTTTCTTAAACCGGAAATCGCATATAAGTTTCGGAAAGGAGATATTCGGCATTGTTATGCGGATATCAGCCGAATTCAGAAGTCGTTAGGATTTCAGCCGCAAGTGAAATTTGAAGATGGAATGCGGGAACTCACCGAATGGGTTAAACACCAGCAAGCTACCGATGGATTCGAACAAGCGAAACAACAACTCGAACAACGAGGATTAACTTCATAAAAAGGAGAATTCATTTCAAATTTAGCATGTAGCATGTCAAATTTACAAATGCTAATCTTGCAATTTTAAATGAGGTCGATAACGTTATGGCTTTTTGGCAAAGAACTAAATATTGCGGTACCGTATCGAAGAAAGATATCGGTCGAGAAATCGTCTTAAATGGTTGGGTACAACGGACTCGCGACCATGGTGGATTATTGTTTGTTGATGTTCGCGACCGAAGCGGACTGATTCAGGTAGTATTTAATCCGTCAGAAAACGCAGCTATCCATGAATTAGCGCGTTCATTACGGTCGGAATATGTCGTGGCAATTAAAGGAAATGTAGCCCCACGTCCTGCAGGAACAGAAAATCCGAACTTATCGACTGGAGAAATCGAAATTCATGCAACTGGAGTTCAAATCCTCAATAAAGCTGAAACGCCACCATTTCCTATTGAAGATGATATTGATGTTTCCGAAGATATCCGACTAAAGTATCGCTATCTCGATTTACGGCGACCGAGACTACAGCGGAACTTTATTTTACGGCATCAGGTTTGTAAACTCATTCGAGATTATCTTAGCGAACAAGGGTTTCTTGAAATAGAAACTCCGATGTTGACTAAAAGTACCCCTGAAGGAGCGCGAGATTATCTTGTTCCAGCTCGGTTAAGTCCCGGATTCTTTTTCGCTTTACCGCAATCACCCCAATTGTTTAAACAAATTCTGATGGTATCCGGATATGACCGATATTTTCAGATTGTTCGCTGTTTTCGCGATGAAGATTTACGTGCAGACCGCCAGCCAGAATTTACCCAACTAGATATTGAAATGTCATTTATTACTCCGGATAATTTATTCAATGTTTTGGAACCACTGCTCGCGAAAATTATGAAGCTCGGATTAGGTATCGATATTCCGACTCCATTCCCGCGAATGACGTATACGGAAGCTATGCTTCGGTTCGGTTCGGATAAACCGGATACTCGGTTTGGGTTAGAAATTGTTGATATTACTGAAGAAGTACGTCATGTCGAATTTAGTGTTTTTGCTAAAACGGTTGAACTAGGTGGTGTGGTTCGTGGGTTATGTGCTCCAGGTTGTTCAGGTTTCTCACGGAACCAGCTAGACCAACTAACGAATTTCGCAAAACAATTTGGCGCAAAAGGGCTCGTTTGGTTGAAAGTAACGGAAACCACAGTAGATTCGCCAGTAGCAAAATATCTGAAACCAGAAATAGTCGAACAGTTAAAAATAAAATTCGGCGCTAAACCCGGTGATTTATTACTCTTGGTAGCTGATAAACCACAGATTGCGGCTGAAGTTTTGGGAAGATTACGCTTGAAACTTGCTGATGATTTGAATTTAAAACCGAAAGATACCTATCAATTCCTCTGGATAACCGATTTCCCGCTGCTTGAATGGAGTGAAGAAGAAAAAAAATGGAATGCTATGCATCATCCGTTTACCTCACCAATGGAAGAAGATATTCCATTACTTTCGACCGACCCAGGTAAAGTTAGAGCGAAAGCGTATGATTTGGTGCTGAATGGAACTGAAATCGGTGGTGGTAGTATTCGTATTCATAGTGCGGATGTGCAATCGAAAATGTTTGAAATTCTTGGAATAACTAAAGAAGAAGCACAAATTAAGTTTGGCTTCTTGTTAGAAGCGTTTCAATATGGTGCGCCACCTCATGGGGGAATTGCATTCGGTCTCGACCGTATCATGATGATTATCACAGGCAGCAATACGATTCGCGACGTTATCGCTTTCCCGAAAACGCAAAAAGCCACTTGTCTCATGACGAATGCACCGAGTCCTGTCAGTAAAAAACAACTCGATGAATTGCATTTGAAACTTATCAAACCTGAAATTAGCTCAAAATCGGGAATAAGGTAATAGTTAACTCTCGTAGTCTCCAATCAAAATTGAACATATTTCACGGATACTTCACTATTGTTTAAATCAATTTGACTTCTATTGAGTTTCACAAACCAACTTATCCGAGGAATTCACCCGACCTTAAATCCGACTATTTTAGTCAAATTTAACCACTATTTTCTAGCAAATTGATGCAATACTCAATAACGGAGTAGTAGTGGAGTAGAGTGAGAATTGAACCGTTCAATTCTCACTCTACTCCACCCATGCAAAAATTCGTTCAGATACAAGTTAACTCTTTAAATATTAATGGTATATATACAAATTTGGAAATGAATGCGTATAAGAATAGATTAGGTACTAAATCTTGACTAATAAACTCAAGTTTTAGCAGTTAATTTAATTCCGAGAAGCGATATGACCAGTGTGGTAAGGGAAAGAATAGCACCGAAAAATAATGATTTAGGACGAAAGGTTAAGACAATTCTATGTTTTCCCGATTCCAAATAAAGGCCACGCAGAATATAATTTGTCGTATAAATTTTAGTCGGTTTCCCATCAACCGTTGCCTGCCAACCGGGATAATCGATTTCGCTTAACACCAAAAAACTATTATGGTCACTTTCACTTTCTAATTCTATTCGATTAGGAGAAAATCGCGTTATCGTAACAGTATCCGGTTTAAGTGTTAGCTGATGCGAATTTAATCTAACTGGAATCGGTTCTTGTAGATAGGCGGTGTATCTTAAATCAGCAGTTGGTGCTGCTATTTTCTCAAGGAGCTTTGCTTCGTCTGGAATAACTTCTATTTTATGAACGAGAAATGCGCGCGGATAAACCGTCTTATTTTGATATATCCTTACATCGCCGAAATCTGCAAGTTTCGTAAACTGATTTTCGTCATTCTGTTTAATTAACGTTATATGTTGAACAACTATAATTCCGGGAATTCGTAAATGTGATATGGTAATTGTTTTCGGAATAATCGGTTTTGTAAATTTTAATCGGGTATAGAAATTATGGAGCGTATATTCTTTTCCTGCAAGATTTCCAATCCACGTCATTGCGGGTTGTGGCATTCGATGTGCGGCTGGTGTGGTTTCTATCCGCCAGTCAGCGGTTTCGATTCCCGCTCGTATTGGGAGGATTTCATTAACTCCTTTCGAATCAGTAATGGTTATCGTTCCGATTTGGGTTCCCTGCGGCGTCTTGAGATGCCGGTCAAGTAATGAGATTAACCCTAATTCGAGACATGGGGTATCGACCGAAACCGATAGAGTTGTTTCAATACCTGATGCGAGAACAATTTGTTTTCGAAGAACGCTGAATTCATTTACTTCTCCAACAATATAACCGATATTCAGCAAATTGAGAAATCGTGGCGTGCAGGTTGCTACTGTTGCCATCCGTTGGGGATCTTCCGTTGGTGAACGACCAGCGAGTCGCTGCATAACCGTAACATACTTCTGGAGCATGAGCGGGTCGTAACCATGTGCATCCTGCAAGCGATATAACTCCGCGAGTTTCGGCGCGAGATATTCTTTAAACCGATTATCATTCTGGTCAATCGCATATAAGCGCGAAGAATGGAATCCGATAATTCGAACTGGCGCTTTAATTTGCTGTTGAAGAAACTGCACCGCAGCTGGTGGAGATAAATATTCTTTAGCATTAATAAACCGTTTCTGGATACGCGGAGTGAATTGGTATAAATCCGCAAACAGAATAATGAGGATTAATATTTGAAATGTTCTTAACCCAATGTGGTTTTTCCAGAATAATATGACCGTAAAAGAAGTTAATAAAGTAAATAGACAAAGATTTGCCCAGCGATAGAGCAGCGGGTCAGCCCATTTGGTATTCAGTAAAGTCTGGATCAGGAGAGTGCCAAATCGGAAATAGAAATACACGAGAACGATAATGGAAATTAGAAGTAAGAAGTAAGAAGTAAGAAGTTGGAAATTTCGGATTCCGGATTTCGGATATCGGATTTGAACCTGCATAACAGTTTCGATTCCATATGCAGTCAATACAGCGCCGGCTAATGCTAACAGGACAAGACTTCGGCAAGGAAAACTCAATGATTTTAAAAATGGCAGATGATAAAAAATATGATAGAACGGTGCATATTGTCCTCGTGCTATAAGTATTGCGAGGATAGCGGTCGTCAGCCAAAACCAGAGATAACGGGTATCAATGTTCCGTTTCGTAAACGCAAAGAATATCAACATCAATCCGGCAACACCGAAATACGCAGAGGCATCTAAAAATTCTGGGGTTTGCGTGCCGCCAAGAAACGAAGCGAGAATCCACTGCGATTTCAGCGGTGTTTCGACCACTTGCGAAAAGGTTAAATTCGCGCGAATGCTTCTCGTAAACAGTTCGTTCCCAGGGATAAGTTGGATTGCTCCAATACCGACTCCAATTAACACGGTTATAGTAATAAGGAAGAATGGATAAAGGATTGAATACCATTTTGGAAACTTGGTATTTGTTTCTCGGTACTTAGTCGACCCGATAGAGAAAAGAACGGAAATAACCATTGCTAATACCGGATAAAACATATGGTGCGGTGACCCGATTACTGCGATGATTCCAAGCACCAATCCGGCATAAATCGCATTCCTTAAATGTGGACTGCGGTAGCTTGCTACCGTTTTATTATTCGGAGTTTGCTCCGAATCAGTAAGGATATGCATGTTCCCAGTTATTGCCCGTATCGCAAATAACATAAACAATGGTATCCATGCCATTGAGAAGAACAAGGTTCCACTCATGAGCATTTTTGCTTGGAAATAACTACCGTGAATGTAACAGAACGTACCACCAGTTGCAGCGGTTCTACCTAGGGGTAACGAGCGCAGGAATAGATACATAAAAACCAAACCAAGAACATAATGTATGATATAGAATATTGGCATTGCCGTGAAGACATTCACCAGATTAAACAACCAGCGTAATGGATAGAACATAGCAAACTGCGGTTCCGCAAAAGTAGGAAATCCGCTGAATTGATACGGATCCCAAAGGATACTTGGCGAATGTTTCGCTAAAGAAAAAAGCGGATGGTAGAACGCTAGGTTATCGAAATCAAAGGGGATATTGCCAATAAACAGTTGATAGTTTATTAGAATAGCAGAAAATAAAATTAATACTAAACCGATTAAATCTTTTCTCATTAAATTTTTCCAGCACTTTTGATAATTCGGGAAATTAACCCTCGACTAGAAGAAATAAAACCAAGTGCTCAAGCATTTCTATTGCAACAAATATATTTCAAATCCGTTAATTTCGTTCAATTTCGTACTATATTTCGCAAGGAGTTCACTTATTACCGAATTCCGGGTTGGGCTAATCTGAAAAACTAGATGCGTTATTGACCAAGCACGCAACTGGCTATAAATTCGGTCAGCTGAATTATAGCGCATAATTAAATCATGCAGCGGCGAAATATCGAATTCGCTATGCGCGAGATATCGCCGATTGCAATAGAGCGCAGCATATCCGCTGGGAAGCAAAACTTTCGCATCGTGCGGTAAAGTTTGATTGATATATGCTAACATCGGATAAATCTTGATTCGGTCGCTTAAATAGTGTTCCCGATGCTGTTTACCCAAAACCG
The DNA here is from genome assembly GCA_026416715.1 of bacterium. Classification (NCBI taxonomy): domain Bacteria; species bacterium. The sequence continues at coordinate 68,380 of JAOAEQ010000003.1, read as the reverse complement.
GTAACCAAGATTCTTTGAAATCCTGTACGAATGCAATCTTCAGATGGATATATGTTCCTAGCATAATCACGCAGAGGATAAAAACGATACATGTTGGCCGGAATAATAACGAACTTGGCTGCATGCTAGCAATTTTATCGATTGCTAAAGATAACGCATATCCAATCGTGATCGCGAGTATCGGATAACTCGGATAGATAAACCTGCCATCGGTTCCGCCTTCAACCACTGCATACATTAGCCAAGCGACTAAACCATAACCGGTTAACCATTTGATTTGTTTCGGTATCTGTTTCATCAGCAACAGCGGGACGCAGACGATAAAAAATGCGGTTAGTATGCCATTTCCATTGATATTAATCGCTATAAACGTATCTCTTATCCGCTCGAGGATAGCAGAAAAACGCATCGGCGGTAGCGACCGAATTGTAGCGAAATTCTGTCCCGCAATATCATACGGATACGGACTGTTAAAATATCCTGATAATAAAGGATATATCGGATTATTGGTATAAAGATAATTTCGAATTAGCCAAGGAGCTATCGGTAACACCATCCAAAATACAAAATACACAATCCAAAATTTATTGCGTTTTTCTCGAAGGAGAACTACTACACTAGCGAATCCGAGTAGCAGTGGGTAGAAGAGCACGGCAATCAGTTTGGTTCCAATACCGAATCCGCAGAATAACGCTGATAGAATCAGCCATTCTTTCCGATTCGAGTTATACCATTCTAACCATGCAATAATCGCAAGAATGCCAAATAACATCCACCAATTTTCATTAAACGCGGAACTGCTCATCCACGCAACTTGCGGGAGGGTATAAAAAATCGCGGCGGATAATAACGGAATCAGCGCAGTATCGGAATACCGTTTCGCTAAACCATACACGGCAATTGCGGTTAATATCGCAGCGAAACAATGCAATAGTTTCGGAAGCATACTATCGCCACCGGTTAACGCTTGAGCAAGAGTATAAATCATTTCTGCGTTTAACGCATAGGTATAATAGATGGTATATGGCACTTCGGCTATCCGATGTTCTAGCAGAAAATAATGCGGGATTGTCTGATGATATTGCAGCGAATCGTGTCTAACTTCCGGAGTTAACGCGCCAAGGATATTAACGAGCGCTATAACTACCATAACTATTAAGAGCATGGATTTAGCGACGAACGATTGGAAGAACCAAAACGGAGTTCGATTTCGGACGATTTCGCTACTCGATCTGCGTTTGGTATAAAATACAATAACGGTTAACGCAATCAGTATTAAAGCAATTAGCCAAGGGTAAAGGCAGGACATCAAACCGAGGAACAACATCAGGTATGCAAAGAGTGCGAATCCTAAACCGATAGTGAACGCAAATTTGAGTGGAAACGAACTCGGCTGAATTTGGAATAACCGTAGGAGCCGTTCACCTAGAAAATACGTGAGAAGTATTATCCAGAGAAAAATAAGAATCGCTACCATATTTTATCTTTAATTGAAACTTGAATTATCAATCCGGCTACCCAACCGATTAATACGCCAAATAGACTTAGGTAACGATAGAGATAACTCGACTGCCCGATAGTAGTCACATCTCCAAGTTGGAATCCGAGGTTCACCAAAATCCAAGAAATGATTAATATGCTGAATGCAATGTAGGAACGGTTTACAACTGATAGTGTAAGTCCCACGAGATAGAGCGGTAAAGTAAGCGTAAAATGATGTAATTCGATAAAAGGAAGTAAAAACGTAGCAGTTGCTATTGTCCACACGAATTCAAATATCAAACGACCGGTCTCTCGATGGGAACGCCGCTGCCAAGTCATATACAACCAGATGCTGATAATTATGAATATCGAACTATAATAGAATCCTTGCCCGAACCATATTGGCAACGATAACCGAGTGCTGGTATCACACCAGAATGCTAATAGCGAAGTATTATTCAGAAAAAGATAGTCTGAAAAAACCCGAGTAGCTAGGTGTTGGGTAGCAGTGAAATATCGGCTGATTTTTTCCAAACCGAAGATTGGAAGCGGCAATAGCCATAAGATTATGATCGTAATAGTGGATATCACAACAAACTTTTTTTCTTTTTTAAGAAGGAAATAAACCAATAGTAATGCTGGTAACCATTTGATAGCCACAGCGATACCTAACAATATTGCGGCTACAGTTTTTTTACCAATGATATATAACCATAAACAAACTAAAAGAATCGCTAGCAACATTAAATTTACCTGCCCTGTTTGTAGGGTTACAATCAGTGGATAAAAATAATAAATACAGATAAAAACGAAACCCGCTGTATAAAGTGTACCGTTATAACCATATCGTCTCTGACCGTTGTCTACAGACTGCTGACCGCCTTTTGAACTATGTATCCATTGAAATGAAAACCACGAAATGAAAATAAGCACAATTAGATTCAAACTTACCCAAATATTTTTTGCAACTGGATATGGGATTAATCGCCAGGGAATCATCAACAACCAGAAAAAAGGCGGGTAGACAAACCAAATATCCGAACGACCAATATTTTTTTCGAATTCATAATAGTATTGGAAATCGATGCCAATTCGGGAATATGATTCCCAAACCCCTTGCATAACGAAATTATAGGCAACAGATATGAGAATCAGCGTGAAAAGAATCTTTATATAAGGTCTATTGAGCAATTCGTACATATTTCAAATTGATTCGTCAATTCTCTCTTTTACCTTTTTTCGATTGAATTCAGCGAGAATTAGGAGTAGTGCTATATAGAGGAACACTATTCCTAGAAAATGGATATGTCGCATTCCAATAACACTACCACCGAGTGAAGTTAAATCATCTACCGCATACCCAATGTTAACCAGCAACCAGGAAACAGCCAATAATCCTTTTGCCGGTAATGAGGTATACTCCGCTGCATAGATAATAGCAAAAATATACCCAAGTAAAAGCCAAGTAAAATGATGCGGTTCAGTATACGATAAGATTAATGGAATAAGCGTTAACGCTGCGCAATATTCAAATCCTAGTTGAACCCATGATGGTTTCTGTCTTGTAACAACAAGGAGCAATAGAAAACAACAAACGCCAGCGAATAGATAGTGAACCAATACTGCTGGTAAATTTTTCGGGAGAAAGCCGAACAATTGCAATTCACGTAGGAATGAATAGAACGATACATTTGCTTGATAGTCCCAATGTTCAAGTACATATCGCGAATAGATCGCACTTCCTTTAATATATGCGAGATGCGTCTCCGGTCCGTAGAGTAGCAAAGTGAAAAGCGTAGCAATGCTGATGGTTAATATGGTTACAATAATAATCTGATATTCCTTTTTCCAGAACCAATATCCGATGAGCAAAATCGGAACTAATTTCGTCATACTCGCAATGCCGAGCAGAACTCCGCTCCACCATTTCCTATCCTTTCGATAGAAATAGAACGATAAACTTAATAGGAGTAGGAGAAGTAAATTTACCTGGCCACCTCGGATGGTATCGCATACTGGCGCATATGCTAACGCCACGATTATGAGGAACCACTGAATCCATCGTTGTTTGACCTTCTCATAATGTAACTCGTTCAACCAATGGAATGTCAGAAGAATAAAACCTGCTACTAAACATACATTGATACATTGCCAAATTAGTTTAGCGACGTCATACGAAACAAAGGTTAACGGATGTAACACCATTCCCCAGAACGGCGGATAATAAAAATGTGGTTCTGGAGTTTTAATCTCACGGAGATACCACCCGTCAAGTCTAAACAACTCCGCCCAACGATAATATACCCGGAAATCCATATTCAGTTGAGTTCCAGGTATAATAATACCGTGATAGAGAAAGTTTGCACCGGTTACTAATACCAAAATGATGGTTAATATCTGGAGATATTTTCTTTGAATCAACGTTTCGATAATCGTTGAAGGAGCTCGTACTGGTAATTGCATATAACCCTTTCTGAATCGGTCTATTCTACTTAACGTCTAATAAAATAAATAGAGATGGTTTTATAATGTAGTATATTATATAATTCGAAATTCAACAAAATAGAGGTTATTTTTCATATCAAAGTAAATCATTCACTCATTCCAACTCGCTATGGAAAATAAAACAATACAATCGATTATTATTCCGGTTGCTGGTATGACCTGCGCACATTGCGCTCGGAGTATCGAGAAGTTCGTTTCCGAACTGCCCGGCGTAAAATCAGCGGTGGTAAATTTTGCTAACGAACAAGTAGCAATTACCTATGATGCGAGCCAAACCGGTCTGCCCCAATTCATTGCGGCAATTCGTGAAGCAGGATTTGATATCGCTCCCGAAACCTATTCCCCAGAACGAGAATTTAAGCGGGTGAAAAAAAAGTTTATTATCAGCGCCATTCTAACCACAATCATTATGCTCGGTAGTATGGCACATATGATATCTGGGCTTCGAGCGATTCCGAATCAGGTTATTAATCTGGTCTTATTCCTGCTCACCACGCCGGTTCTTTTCTGGGCAGGAAGCCCATTCCTTCGTGGATTCTGGTCAGCGACGAAACATAAAACCGCTGATATGAATACGCTAGTTACCGTTGGCACTGTTTCCGCTTATTTATATAGCACCATTGCAACTTTTTATTCGCTATTTGATGTTCACCCGAGCCATTCAGCTGGTTCGATGCACCTTAGCGCCAATATCTATTTTGATACTACTGCTACGATTATCACCCTGATTTTGCTTGGAAAACTTTTAGAATCGCGAGCGAAGCGTCAAACATCATCTGCGATTCGGAAACTAACCGCATTACAACCCAAATCCGCTCGTGTTATTCGCAACGAAACTGAAGTAGACCTTCCACTTGATGAAATTCTAGTTGGTGATATTATCATAGTTCGCCCAGGAGAAAAGATTCCTGTTGATGGAATTATCATTGATGGAACGTCCGCCGTAGATGAATCGATGCTAACGGGAGAAAGTATCCCAGTTGAAAAACAGGTTGGTGATGCGGTTATCGGCGCAACCATCAATATCCACGGGGTATTGAAAGTTCGTGCAACCAAGGTTGGAAAAGAAACAATGCTCGCACAAATCGTTGCTCTCGTTCAGCAAACGCAATTGCAGAAACCATCAATTCAACGTTTTGCGGATCGCGTTGCCGGGATTTTCGTTCCGTTGGTTATCAGCATTGCCAGCATAACGTTTCTGTTATGGTTATTATTGGGTCCGAAACCATCGTTAGGATTTGCGCTCATGAATTTTGTCTCAGTATTAATCATTGCCTGTCCTTGTGCACTGGGTTTAGCTACTCCAACAGCGGTTATCGTTGGAACCGGGAAAGGGGCGGAACTCGGCATTTTAATCCGCAATATTGATAGTTTGGAAAAAGCACAGCAGATTGATACCGTAGTTTTCGATAAAACCGGAACCCTTACCCAAGGGAAGTTACAGGTTACTGATTTTGTTGTAAATTTCGGTTCTACCGATGCGAATACGACACCATCCCTACAAACGCCGGAAACGGATTTGCTGGTTTTAGTCGCATCACTTGAGAATGCGTCCGAACATCCAATTAGCGATGCGATCGTTACATATGCTGTTAAACAGGGAATCAAACCGGTTGAAGTGGCAGAATTCAAGGTTGACCCTGGGTTGGGATTAAGTGGGATAGTGAACGGAAGAAAAATATTAATTGGAAATAAAAAATTTATGGAGTTAAATGAAATCAAGATTTTCGAGTCGAGTCCAGACGATGGTAGTTCCCGATTCATCAAGGCTATTGATGACTTATCAGCACAGGGGAAAACGATTATGGTTATTGCTGTTGATGGCAAACCAGCTGGAATCATAGCGGTGGCAGATACTCTTAAACCAACTGCGAAAGAGGTTATTGCACAACTGGAATCCCTCAGATTGACCACTATCCTGCTTACCGGAGACAATCAAAAAACTGCTACGGCAATCGCAAACCAACTCGGGATGAATCGGATTATTGCAGAAGTGCTTCCACAAGAAAAAGCAAACGAAATTAAACACTTACAACAGCAGGGACATATCGTTGCGTTTGTTGGCGATGGGATAAACGATGCACCGGCGTTAACTCAAGCGGATATCGGACTCGCACTTAGTTCCGGCTCTGATATCGCAATCGAATCTGCGGATATAACCCTGATTACAAATGACTTGAAAAGTGTTCCAATAGCTATACAGTTATCCCGAGAAACCATGAAAACGATTAAGCAAAATCTATTCTGGGCGTTTATCTACAATCTTATCGGAATCCCTATTGCCGCAGGGGTTCTCTACCCATTTTTCGGAATCCTACTCAACCCTATCTACGCAGCAGCAGCGATGGCGTTCTCCTCAGTATCAGTGATTACCAATTCGCTCCGTTTACGAAAATTTCGGGCTCAAACTCCAGACCCTGGAATTTGAACCGAATGAAGTGTAAATCTTCCATTCATTGAAATATCCAGTCGTATCTACGAAGGAAATGAACATAAAATAACTATCTCTCACCAAATTTTACTCAATTTGCTTGGTTAATCCCAGCAAATTGTGCTATAAATATATACTAACAAGAGAAATATACGTTTTATTAACCTAGCAAGTTTTAATAGATTTCATAATATACTCAGCTTTTCTAGCCTGAAAATACATACAGGATAATTGTACACGAAATCCTAGGCACAAGCTGGTTGATAGATTTTTCCGGTCAATTTTTTATTGCTGGTTTTATGGGACAAAACATGTTCAGATACAACCAAAGAAACACAGTGCTCAGAATCTGCGTGATATTTCTATATCTATGCATCAGTACAGCGGTTCAAGCAGATATTATTAAACTTAAATCCGGCTCATCGCTATCTGGAGTAATTATTGCGCAAGATAGTACCTTTATCCAGTTTCGAACAAATGTCGGGGTTATCTCTTTACCACTAAGTTCTATTGTTGCTATCGAAAAGGAAACACCTGAAGCAAATTATATTCGCGCAGGAGATTTAGCGGTTGAAAAAGGTGAATTGGATAAGGCGACAACGCAATATGCCTTAGCGTTACAACTCAATCCAAATTCAACGGAAGCGAATGAAAAATTGAAAACTATCTCTGCGAAACTCGACCAACTCAAATGGGAACGCCTTGCACCCTACTTTAGCGATGGAGAAAAAATGGTTCAACAAGGGCGATTTAAAGAAGCGATCGCTTTTTATCAAGAGATTTATGCTAAGAATCCGAATCCGGTCTTAATGGACGCAGCACGGAAAAAACTTGCCCAGACCTACTATCAGCTCGGAAAATACAAACTTGACCATATCAGCAAAGCAGAAGCGATTTCTGCATTTCAGAAATCAATTGAATATGACCGGACTAATCCGGAAGTATATTTTTCATTAGGCAGTGTTTATCTTACTCTAGCCCAACGTGAACAAGATGCGGTTGAACAATTCACATACGGGCTGCAACTCCAGCCCAACAATCGGAGTGCGTTATGGCAACGAGCTGAAGCTTATTTTCGGCTCGGCAAATTTAACGAATCGATAGCAGATTATAAACAGGTATTAAGCCAGGAAACCAGCGATGCGGTTAAACAAGTTTTAACCAAACAAATTGCAGCTGCTTATCTCGAGCTTGGAAGAAATGCGGTCACACTCAATGCTTTCGATACCGCTGTCTATTATTTTAGTGAAGCGCTGATATATCGTCCGGAATTCGGTTTAGCATATTACGAACTTGGCGCGATTCAATATAAACAGAATAACTTTGACTCTGCCTTATCTATGCTAGAAAAAGCTGTACAGCTTGAACCGAATCGGACTGAAATTCATCGTCTACTGGGCGATACGAACGTTAAATTGCAACGATTTGCGGAAGCGATAAAACGATACCAGCGGGCGACAGAATTAGCGCCGAGTGATAGTGCAATCTGGACTTCGCTAGCAGATACATATCGCTATCGTGGAATGTATTCTGACGCCACCAAAAACTATTACAAAGCGCTCGAACTCGAACCGAACTATTATCCTGCTCACTATGGAATAGCAATGACATTTGAAGGGATGCAGAAGTATGATGAAGCGATAACGCATTATCGTCGGGCGACTGAGATTCGACCGGATGAAATTCAGGCGCATCTAGCGCTCGGGACAATTTTATATCGGCAGTTTAAACAATATGACCTCGCACGAAAAGAATTTGAAATTGTCCTTCAGGCAAATCCACAGAATCCAATTGCGCATTTTGCATTAGGACAAATTAACATTGCTGAAGGATATTATTCGAATGCGATTGGCAATTTTCAGGATGCATTAAAATATAAACCAGACTATGCCGAAGCATATGCGGAAATGGGAAAAGCGTATCGGTATAAGAAAAACTATGAATTTGCAATTGAAGCTTATAGTAAAGCGACGGCGATAAATCCAAATCTCGCTGAACCGTATCAAGGGTTAGGAATTCTTTACCATCAAGTATATCAGGATTATCCCAAAGCACTCCAAAACTATGAGCAATTTTTAAAAGTTGGCGGTCGTGATCCGCAAGTCAACTCTTGGATAGAAGAAGTCAAATTGACATTGAAAGAAAAGAAATAACCAGTTTAGATAAGCCGAAAATTTATGCCTACTCCAGCACTGATGGAACTTTAAAAAATCCATCATGTTCCTCAGGTGCATTTTTCAACATCTCTTGCCTTTCAGGAGATGGGTGCATGATATCTTCGCGAAAAACATTCCGTAGCGCTATCACATGTGAGGTTGGTTCTACTTCCGATGTATCCAGTTCGTTTATTTTTTCGACATAGGTTAAAATCTGGTTTAAATCTTTTTGAAACTCAAGTTTTTCTGATTCGGTTAATTTCAATCGTGCTAATTGCGCTATATGTTCTACATCTTGAATCGATACCGACATAATTCTCACCTCAATAGCGGATAAAATTAACATTCGACATTTTAACGATTACCTAAACCTATCCTTTTCACTTCTAACCTCAAATTACGCTTCATCTTCCTCTTCTTGAATTTCTTCAACGTTTTCATCTTCATCCGTATGGGAAATACCTGTTAAATGTTCAACATGCGGCACCATATCCAGTTCAGTATGCGATTCTTCAAGTTCTTCTTCAATAATCGGTTTATGAACAGGTTTCGGTGGCGTACCGGAAGCAACTTTTTTCAATTTCGCATATTTAACCATCAAAGTTTTTAGTTTTTCTTCTTTATAAAATTGAACAACAACCTTGGCTTTATCTTCGGAACCGCTCCGATGCATAACCACGCCTAATCCCCATTTGGGATGTTCAACTTTATCATTGATATTGAATTCAACGATATGTTCAGAATTTTCGGAAACCATAGGTATACCTCCAATTAGTATTGCTATAATATTTTGCCATAGAAGGTGCTATTTTGGATAGTGGATAGAACTTTTTTTGCCATTCGGGATTAATTTCAACTAAAAAACGAGACGGAGGATTATAAACAATCTGGCCATACTGGCGACGTGAACTTGCTGCGGTTAATATCACCTGTTCTTTTGCGCGCGTTAACCCGACATAACACAGCCGACGTTCTTCCTCAATTTCATCGGTGAACTCGAGATGGTCTTCGTCGCGAACACAGGGAAATAAATTCTCCTCCATTCCAATCATGAACACGAGCGGGAATTCAAGTCCTTTAGCACTATGCAGTGTCATCAATTGAACCGCATCCGTAGCTTCTGTATGAATATCCATATTGGTTAGTAGTGAAACTTCATTGAGAAACGCAGCTAAGGTTTTATCTTCGCTACGGAGCTCAAATTCGGTTACTGCAGAAACTAATTCTTTCACATTCTCAATCCGTGATTCGCCATCTTCCGGATCGAATGATTTTAAATACTCAAAATAATCGAGGCGGTCAATAATGGTTTTAACCAAATCATGGACTGGTAGGTTATCCATCGCATTGCGGAATGATTCAATAAGTGTAACAAAATGAATAATTTTACTTCTCACTCCCGAATGAAGAGAGGGAATATCTTTGATATGTTCTAACACGTAATACAGCGATATCTGCTTCTCTGCGGCGAACTGTTTCAACCGGGTAATCGTGCTATTTCCAATCCCTCGACCGGGAACATTAATGATTCGTTCTAACGCGATTTCATCTGCTGGATTGATTAAGAGACGTAGATATGCGATAATATCCTTAATTTCTTTTCGTTCATAGAATCGGATACCACTAACGATGGTATAGGGAATTCGAGCCCGGCGAAGCATATCTTCCAATACACGGGATTGGGCATGGGTACGATAAAAAATTGCTACCTGACGCCATTTCCTTTTCCCCTGGTTTTTCCAGTTTAGCAATTGCTGGCAAACCCAATCAGACTCGGTGAGTTCATCCGGTGCGTAGAAAAATTCAGGTTGTGCTCCGGACTGGCGCGTCGTTTTTAATACTTTCCTATGCCGCCGTGGATTTTTGCTAATGAGCCGATTCGCTGCTGCAAGTATTTGGGGTGTTGACCGATAGTTCTGCTCGAGCATAATTACTTTAACTTCTGGATAATCTTTTTCGAAATTAAGAATATTTCGAATATCTGCACCACGCCACCCGTAAATACTCTGGTCATCATCACCAACCACACAGATCTGCCGTTGTGGTTCAGCTAGTTTCTTTATCAAAACATATTGTGCGTGATTGGTATCTTGATATTCATCAACTAAAATATGACGAAATTGGTCTTGATATCTACGCAGCACTTCGGGGAACCGTTCAAACAATTGCACGGTTAAACTCAGTAAATCATCGAAATCGACCGCATCGTTTTTCTTGAGATGGTCTTGATATTTCACATAGATATTTTTAACTAGGTTGAGAAAAAAATCATCTTTCCCATCATAAAAATTTTCCGGTGGAATCAGTTTATTTTTTGCCCGTGAAATCTCTCCGAGTACTGCTCGCGGATTGAGTTGTTTCGTATCATACCCGAGTTCATCAAAACAATCTCGGATGAGTGATAATTGGTCATCAGTGTCATAAATGCTAAATTCAGGAGTATAACCGAGTAGATGAATATGCCGCCGTAATATGCGAACACAAGCGCTGTGAAAAGTACTAATCCACATTCGCGGTAAATCTGTGCCTAGTAGATGCGCAACCCGTGATTTCATTTCATCGGCTGCTTTGTTCGTAAACGTAACCGCAAGCAATTCTGCCGGACGAACAATGTTCTGTTCAATGAGATACCCGATTCGATAGGTGATAACGCGAGTTTTCCCACTTCCAGCGCCAGCGAGAACTAATAGCGGACCCTCTAGATAGGTTACCGCTTCTCGCTGTTGTGGATTTAAATCTTTCAGTAAATTATGCATAGGTGGATACTGCGAAATAATAAACCCGTTCTATAGAATGTAGAACGGGTTCGGTGGTATACAACAATACCATTGTTACTCGCATTACAATCGCTTAATTTTTTCAATGAGTGTTGTTGTCGAAAACCCTTGAACTAATGGAATGGTGAAAACCTTACCACCATACGCTAACACTTCTTTATACCCTACGATTTCGTCTAACGTATAATCTCCGCCTTTCACTAATACGTCCGGCCGTAAAAGAAGTATGGTAGCTAATGGAATCGTTTCTTGAAAAAACGTTACATAATCGACACATTCTAACGCTGCAAGCATTTCGGCTCGATCCTGTTGACCGAGAATCGGCCGCGTACTCCCTTTCAATTCTTGCACCGATTCATCCGTGTTAATAGCTACGATAAGTTTATCTCCTAGCTGCCGCGCTTGCTGTAGTAACCGCACATGACCGATATGGATTATGTCGAAACAACCGTTAGTAAAAACGATTTTTTCCCCTTGTTGTTGTAGTTGTACAATAATCGGTTTGAGATTTTCGCGCGCGATAATTTTTGTGCGAGTATCACGGTTCATAAGAATCTTTGATAACAACCTAAAGTCTATTTAAATAGTTCTTCCTCGACCAATTCACAGATGATATGACCTAGCGTAATATGAGCTTCCTGAATTCGTGGAGTAATTGCGGTTGGTATAATCACGCTAATATCAACAAGCGTTGCTAAGGTTCCGCCGGTACCACCGGTTAATCCGACAGTTTTTAATCCCATAGATTTAGCAAATTCAACCGCTCGATTTACATTCGCTGCATTACCACTGGTGCTGATGGCGATAACCAGGTCTTGTTGGGTTGCGAGCGCTTCAAGTTGACGAACGAATACTTGCTCGTATCCATAATCATTGGCTACTCCAGTTACAATAGAAGTATTAACGGTTAACGCAATTGCAGGTAAACCTTTTCTTTCTTTCATAAACCGACCGACGAATTCCGCGGCAATATGCTGCGCATCGGCGGCACTCCCGCCATTTCCAAATAAAATAACTTTCCCTCCACGATGATAAGTTGCAATGATTTCCGTTATAATCTGTGCAATATTGTTTACAATCCCATCATCGAGCAATAACGTTTTAATCTCAATACCTTCTTGAATTCGTTGTTTGATTCTTGCGTTCATAAGCGAGCCAGAATTTAGTAGGTTTGGTTTAAGATTGCGAGGTAGGATATACTAATACCTTGAGGTAACCCCGCGAAGTAAATTTGATTCCAGAATAAATTCCGTTATCTATCGCTACAATATATTTTTTATGGTTTTTGCGTAAATAAACGATCGAGAATTTCTCCCCAGTCTTTTCGGGTATCTAAATATTTTCCAATACAATACCCGATAGTAACACAGACGATAACCAACACAGTTTTCCAAAAATGTAGGGTAACTAAGAGAAGCCCGATGATAAAACCTATTATCAATCCGATAACTGTTCTCGGTCGTCGTTCAAGAAACGATAGAATTACATCCCACATATCCATTTCTCCCAAGATTAAATCCCAATATCAAAATCCAAGTTCTAAATGTTACCCGTTATAGCCAAATCTAATCATACATTGAAACTCGTTTCGATGTATTTGATATTGGTGTTTGGAGCTTATGATTGATTTTATCCTAGGTAATAAAATCAATATCCGAACTTCTCCTAGTTAAACGTCCACGATCAACTATCCGCACAACATATACATTAATCTGTTGGATTTTTTCACTCCCAATCAGATTGAGCATATGGAACTTTATCTGGTCTTCAATCCGTTTGCGTAACTCCGGAATACTGCTATCCGACCACATGGTTACCCGTACATCAAGTTTCCAGCCGGTTTTAGTTAATATTAAATTCGGTCGTAAATCTTTAATTCCATCAATAGTCCGTCCAAGACGCTGGATAAAATCTTCAATAGCAGAGGCAGATACAATGACGTTTCCGGATTCGGTTCTAACCACAATGGTTGGTGAAAGACTATCTCCCCGAATCGCTAAGTAGAGCGTTATCAAACTAACGAGCAATAAAACCAGCCCAGCTAAAAAAGTCGCAACGCGGGTATTAGGATTTTGCTTTAGCATCAATAGGTACTGAGAGATGATGGTTTCAACCGCAATACTCCCTTGCGTAGCAAAAGAATAATGAATCGCAATTGCTGTCAGGATAATGCCAACGCTTAATACTAAAAGAATACAAATTGTTGCTGCGGTTCTCCGAATAAATCGCATCCCCATAGGGTATTCCTTTCCCTATTTTTGTTTATACAAACACGCCTTTTCTATCCGCGAATAACCCCTTAGCGAATATGTCGAAAATCCACTTCCGGTTCAGGCGTACCCCCTTTTTTGGGTTGAACCCCTTCAATATTAACATTCACTTCGACCACAGATAGCCCGGTCATATTTTCTATAGCCCGTTTTACATTCTGCTGTACCAGATAAGAAATTTCCGGAATATTCCGACCATATTCAACGGTAATATATAAATCTATTGCCGCTTCACCATTAGCAATTTCTACCTTAATCCCTTTATTAAAACTTTTTCTGCCGAATACTTCAGCGATTGAAAAGCCTCCTCCCAATCCAAGCACGCCACTCACTTCACTAGCGGCAATTCCAGCAATCGTTCCAACCACTTCATTCTGGATACGTACCGCACCAAGTTCATTTCTTCTATTTTCAACAGTAACCATAATTATCAACCTGATGATACTTTCGCTCTCAACCTATAAATCATAAGTTGATACCGCAAACTTTGTCAAGTGTTAGAAGAAAAAATGTCGCTAAACAAAATCAGGTATACTCGCATTCAGATTTTAAAGTTCGAGTAGTGCTCGACAGGGAGTTGCGCATACACCGACGATTTTTAAAGGGAAAGCATAGAGTTTCGCCGAATCTTTCGGTATATTTTTTAGATTCACTAACGGAGCTAATATTAAAGCACCGGATTTGAATAGGAGACTATTTACTCTAACGGAATTTTTCTGATTGTCGTAACAGGGGATATCTGCCCCGAGTAATGATATTTTCCGGTCGACCACCCACTGCATCGCTTCCGGCGTGAAATAAGGACTCCCGATAACAAAATCAGGGTTGTTCCATTTATCTTCCCAACCGGTAGAAATTAATAGAGCACTGTTCGGTTTAATTTTTTCAGTGTAAGGTCTAAGTTCTTCAACTAAAATAGCTTCCTGAAATCCTTTCGGTTTAAGTTTAATGATATTCGCATCTAAAATAAAGTCTTCAGGATGTAATTGGTCAATACTACGTTCTCCTTTAAAATAATGGGCAGCAGTTTCCAAATAGGTTGCAGTAAGAGAGGTTAAACAAAAAGCATATATATCGTGCTTACCCTGTTCTATTGCTTCAATTTTTTTTATGGTAATTTCCGGTAAATGTGGTCCATAATTCCACATTCCTTCCTGAATCGGACCGGTTATATCAATCCATGCCATAAGCCGTATTACCTTAATAATAGTTTAATAGATTATAACGATTACAAATTAACAATTTTTTAGTTTTATTTTAATGACAATAAACTAATAATATAGTATAACTAACTATTGAGAATTTGTCTATCGTCAATCTTACAAACACTGTTTAATTTATTAACTCAACGGGAATCATCATCCAAAATAACGGCAATGCAACAAGGTAAATAAAAAATTTTCTAAAAGAAAAGAGTTACCAATTCGCTTTTGCATCTCGTGAAATATAAATAAAAAAAAGTTGACAAAGGTAGTAGAAATGTGCTATAAAATATCTAATACGATAATAAGTTTAAAATTATATTTAATTTATTTGTATAGTTAAATAACTTTTGCGTTAATAAGTTTTATGCTGTTCGATTGAGAAAAAAGCATATAAGAGGAGAACAGATTATATTATGAATAGGAACCAATTTATATACAATGGAAAAATAATGCAGAAAAATGAAGTTACTGATTGGCCGATTTACGATAGTCAAGAAAAAAAAGGATTATTGGCAGTTTTAACCTCAAAAAAATGGGGATGTTTAAATGGTAATTTTGTTCAGATGTTCGAACAGAAATTCGCAAAATATCATGGGGCACAATATGGTATTGCTGTTACGAATGGAACTAGCGGGCTAAGAATAGCATTACAAGCCGCAAATATTCAAGCAGGCGATGAAGTTATAGTACCGCCATATACCTTTCTCGCAACAGCAACTGCTGTTTTAGAAGTAAATGCGGTTCCTATTTTTGTTGATATCGAACCAGAAACGTATAATCTCGATCTCGATTTAGTTGAACGCGCAATTACAAAGAAAACGAAAGCGATTATTCCAGTTCATTTTGCGGGTTTACCCGTGGATATGGATAGATTGAATGCAATTGCGAAAAAACATAATTTAATCGTGATCGAAGATGCCTGCCATGCACACGGTGCAGAATGGAAAGGGAAAAAATTAGGTGCCCTCGGTGATATGGGCGTATTCAGTTTTCAATCAACGAAGAATATGACTGCTGGTGAAGGAGGGATAATTCTCACCAACAACAAAACATACGCTAAATTACTCCGTTCTTATGTGAATTGCGGACGAGAAGAAGGCCGAGCATGGTATGCGCATTATCGTTTAGGTGGCAACCATCGAATGACTGAATGGCAGGGAGCAGTATTATTAGCGCAACTCACCCGATTAGATAAACAGACTAAGCAACGCGATACGAATGGATTATATTTAACCCAGCGGTTGAGTAAAATTCCGGGAATTGTCCCATTAAAACGAGGGATAGGTGAAACACGACATTCATACCATTTATACATTTTCAAGTACAAAAAAGAGTTTTTCAATAATATTCCAAAACAGGAGTTCGTTTCGATATTAAATAGAAATGGTATACCAGCAAGTATTGGGTATCCTATCCCATTATATAAACAGCCGTTATTTATAAACCAGAATTTTGGTTCCTATGCAGCGGCAGCAAAAAAAATCAATTATAGAGCAGTATATTGTCCGAACTGTGAAATAGCTTGTAAACAAGAAGCGATATGGTTACCTCAAACGGTTATGTTAGGATCGAAAAAAGATATGGATGATATCGTATATACCATAGAGAGCATTCAACATAAGCTATTACGTTCATAAATAATTGACGATGGTAACTTTTAGTGATATACAATAAATAATATATCAATAAATGAAAGGAGGGAAAGTAATGAAGTTATACGACATGATGTACAACAGTTTCATTTCCAGAATGAAAGGAGGTGAGTTTGAGTTGATGAAATTAATGAAATATATATGTATAGTAGTATTAGTTTGTATCTGTGCGAGTTTTGGGTTCGCAAAAAAATATAGCGACCCACCTGCAGGGCAAGGTACTTCGACTATCGGCATTGGTGGTGATTATGCATCGTTGTTTGAGTGTGCCCAAGATTTCAATACCACTGCTAATACCGGGAGCTGGACCGTAACCATTCTGAATGATTTATACGAACCGAAAAATGTTGCTTTTGGTAATTGGGTACTTGATGCCAGTACGATATTGTTTAAACCGGCTAAACCATTAACAATATCGTTTACCACAACGTTAGATAATGCTGGTATATCCGGCGCTTGGGTTATTGGTCTACAAGAGCTCGATATGCTCTACGGGGCGATGGATTCTACGGCAATTTCAACGAACAATTTTATTATTGATGGTTCAACTACTGCGGGGGGAACCGACCGTAGTTTAACCGTAGTCAATTCGCCTGACCTTGTTGCTGGAGCATTTCCGGTAATATTAGCAGTATACGGCGCATGTACTAATGTACAGGTAAGAAACTGTAATCTCATAAACGCTGCGGTTCTACCTACCGGAACACATTATGTTGTAAACGTACGTGGTCGGCAACCCACTATGCCGTTACTCTATTACTCAACGACATCATCGTTAGCGCCAAAAGATTTCCTGCTTGAAAACTGCTATGTAATGTCAACTGGTACTCCTGGTGGAGCAGGTGGTTCGGTATGTTATGCAATCCAGTTAGGCATCCACGGTGGCGGAGCGTATGCAAACAAACCGACGGGGTGCACGATTAAAAACTGTTTGATTGAAGCGCGGGCACGTGGTATTCACGTTAATTTCCATGATAATGTTACTATCAGCAATAACACCATCCGAGTGAGACAAACGTTGACCAGCGCAGCTACTCCGATAGGAATAGCGATAAATGATGTTGCTGGTAATGGGATAGTAACCATTGCAAACAATGTTATTGACAAGGTTGAGTCATCGAGTCAAACCGGAAGTGTTACGACTGGTCCAACAGGGATTGATCTTTCTTCCTCAGCTAGTCCGACTGCACTTGAAGCCTATGTTTACAACAACATGATTTCGGGTTTGAAATATGTCAATCCTGTAACCACGACTCCGCAGAATGCTGGTATACGCGGTATTGTAGCGTTTAATGCTGCACATGCATCGAGTAAGTATCATATTATGTACAACTCGATTAGTATAGACTCGCAAGAGAATCTAGGGATTACAGTTTCATCCAATAGTTGTTTTGGTATCGGGTTGATTAAAACTGCTCCTACTGGCGCTCGAACCATTAAGAATAATATTGTTCGAATGGCGCAACCTGGTGGACACTGCATTATCTTAGGAAACGCTACTACTGCGAGTAACCTTTATGGCTACGATTATAACAATTACATCAATCTAAACGGAGCCAACCTCGGCAGATTAGGTAGCACTAATTATACTACCTTAGCTGCTTGGACAACCGCACTAGCAGCAGCAGGTAATTTGACCGGAGACCAAAACAGTCAATCTATTGACCCACTTACAACCGCTCCGGGTAGTTGGATTTCAACCACAAACCTGCGTTTTGTTGGTGGTAGTGCATTTCCTCTGAGAGCCGGAACAACGAATTTAACGCCTAGTCCAATTTCTGTAACGACTGACATTGATGGTCAAACCCGTCATAGTTCGACTCCTTGGCCAGGATGCGATGAGCAATACATAGGTAGTACAAATGTTCAACCTGTTCCAGTGGAATTATCGCGATTTGAAACAGAAACATATTAAAGTAAAGTGATAATCTAGGAAGGGAGTTAATACTCTCCCTTCCTTCTTTTAATAACGTCTCTAAAAGGAATCTGAGTATCGTGAAGAAAATTACTCCTAGTCCAGGATACAGTATAACCCTGCGATTAGAAATCCAAAATCGAATCGGGATGCTCGGGAAAATCACCTCGGCAATAGGTGCTGCTGGTGGTGATATGGGTAGTGTTGATATCGTCAGTGTGAATAAAAATATTATTATCCGCGATTTAACGGTAAACGCTGGAAATGAAGAACATGCGCAACAAATAGTTGAAGCTGTGAAACAGATTAAAGGAGTAAAAGTTCTCAATGTTTCCGACCGGGTATTTCTAATTCATCTCGGTGGTAAAATTCAAATTGCGAATAAGATACCATTGAATACACGGGATGCCTTATCTATGGCATATACGCCGGGCGTAGCGCGAGTTTGTAAAGCGATTCAAGAAGACCCGAAAAAAGCGATGTCGTTAACCATAAAAATGAATTCAGTAGCGATAGTCACTGATGGGACGGCTGTTCTGGGTTTAGGTGATATAGGTCCGAAAGCAGCGATGCCGGTTATGGAAGGGAAAGCGATGATATTTAAAGAGTTTGCTAATATCGATGCATTTCCACTTTGTTTGGACACAAAAGATACCGGAGAAATTGTAGCGACCGTGAAACATATCGCGCCTGGATTTGGAGGGATCAATTTAGAAGATATTTCTGCTCCACGGTGTTTCGAAATAGAACAGCGGTTAAAAGAACAGCTTGATATTCCTGTTTTTCACGATGACCAACATGGAACCGCTGTGGTAGTATTAGCTGCATTAATTAACGCTTTAAAAATTGTTGGGAAACGAATGCAGCAATTAAAAGTTGTCATTTCTGGATTAGGTGCCGCTGGAATAGCTTGTGCGAAAATATTCATGCAAGTCGGTATACCAGAAATTATCGGAGTAGATACTACCGGAACATTGTATAAAGGTAGAAAAGAAAACATGAACCCGGTGAAACAATGGTTAGCTGAACGAACCAACCCGAAAATGGTTAAAGGTGATTTAGCGAAAGCGATTCAAGGAGCGGATTTATTTTTAGGGGTTTCAGCGCCTGGGATATTAAAAGTGCATCATATTAAAAAAATGGCGAAGAACCCGATAGTATTTGCATTATCTAATCCGGTTCCAGAAATTTCTTGGGAAGAAGCGGCTCCCCATGTTAAAGTTATGGCAACTGGTCGAAGTGATTATCCTAACCAAATAAACAATGCACTCGGATTCCCCGGTATATTTCGAGGAGCCTTAGATACCCGGGCATCTGAGATTAACGAAGCAATGAAACTTGCAGCAGCACATGCGATAGCAGCAGTGGTAACCAAAAAAGAATTAAACGAAGAATATATCATTCCGAGTATTTTTAACAAGGAAGTTGTTTCTTCCGTATCTGCAGCGGTTGCAGCGGCTGCCTATAAAACCGGGGTGGCGCGTAGAAGACAAAGTATGTTTAAAAAACTAACTATACAACCAAACTCATAAGGCTAATAAATGTGCGTTAATAAGTTAAAGTGAGCTATGAACACTTTGTAAGAAAGCGAGGTGAACAACAATATGATGGTAAACCGATTATCGAATAAGGGATTTACGCTAATTGAGCTCTTGATAGTCGTTGCAATTATCGCGATTCTCGCAGCAATCGCAATTCCGAACTTTTTAGCTGCACAAACCCGGTCAAAAGTTTCTAAGCTAAAAGCAGAATTTAAAACGTTAGCTACTGCGGTTGAAGCGTATTATGTTGATGGAAATACCTATCCAATATATAGAAGTCCATACAATCAAAATGGAGTTTTTGGTGACGATGCTTACGGTTCGAATCGGTTTGATGTACTAACTACGCCAGTTGCTTATATTACCTCTGTACCTCAAGACCCATTTCGGTTTGTCGGTAGTGGCGGCCAAGCAGCTACTTCAGGTATTGGGTATTTCCTCTATTGTTGGGAACGATTTGTTGGACCGGGAGAATCGTCGTATTCGTTAGCAGCAGATGGACCGGGACCGTTTGCCATAATCTGGCATGCTTCGTATTGGGCGTTACGGTCACGGGGACCTGATGGCATCTGGAGTTCATATATTATCCCCAATGATTCGTCGAGATATCAATTACCTTGGCTGAACGACCCGGCACGTGGGTGTATTGATGGAGATGTAACATTACTATCATACGATCCATCAAATGGAACAATCAGTCGCGGTGAAATCTATCGCACGAGTAAGAAGGGACAGTATTAAACTCAAAACGGGAAACCATAAAAACTCAAAAACAGAAAGGCATAAACATATAAAGTTAGGTTCAGGTTGGTTTTGTCTCTTGAAGATTATGTTAAACACAATCTTCGGGATGTAGCGTAGGATAATTTTTTGCTAGAAGATCAACTGATGCGTTAATTTTAAATTAGAAAGGAGGAGAAAAACTTATGACGATGAAGTTTAGTAAATATAGTAAGAGTATACTGATTTCTATAATGGTTATAATTTGTGTGAGTTTTTGTTCCGCTAAAAAGTATAGTGACCCACCAGCGGGACAGGGAACCTCAACTGTTGGTACTACACTTTGTGATTATACCAGTTTATATGAAGCGTCGCTCGATTTTAATACAACTGCTAATACTGGAAATTGGACGCTCGAAATTATGACCGATTTAAGTGAAACGACCTGTGTATTTTTTATGCGTACACTTGGTGCAGGAACTACGGTGACGATTAAACCTGGTTCTGGGGTTAAACCCACGATAACCTTTGGCAACATACCGGATCAAGTGGTTCCGGGTCTTTTGCTAATCGGGGGGACACATAGCGGTTTTACTACCGCTGATGGCACTCTGAACCTAGCAAAAATGGATGGGTTCACTATTGACGGTTCAAACAGCGGAAGTACAACACGGGACCTGACAATTTGCAATACTGTTGGCACACCAACTTCAGCTCGAATTATTTACGTTGTTGGTGATTGTGATAATGTAACCATAAAAAATTGCAATATCATCAACCGATGTAGTAATTCCGCAGTTTACCAGTATGGCGTTGCGTTTGGGATGATTAGTGCTGCTGCACCGGATAGATGGACGGTACAGAATTGTTATATTGCTTGTACGTCCAGTGTTATCGGCGTAGCGGTCGGTTGTGTTTCCGGATTAAATCCTCCTTCAGGAATAGCACCAACCGATTGGTTAATTACGGGTAATACGCTTATTGGTCAGCGAGATACCATTAGATTATTAGCTAACGCTAGTGGAACGATTTCAAATAATCGGATCTGGATCATCGCACCAAATGGATACATTGGTGGTCGAGGTATCAATCACGAAGGGAGTAATAATACAAACTGGACTATTACCATTTGCAATAACAATTTCGATTTTATGACCTGTAGAAATATTACTCCTGGGACTGCTGGTACGAATACACCGCAAAGTATCTCTTGGGGAATTAGCGCGATAGTCCTTCAAGTGAATGGAGTAGGAACCTGTACTTACAATATTTACAATAATATGATGGGCGGGTTCACCTTCACTCCAGCTGCGATTAATCAAAATTATCGAGCAGTAATAGTTCTTTCGACCACAGCGAATGTTAACCTATTCCATAATTCGATTAACATGCCACATTTCGACGGGTTTACTTATACCCCATGGAAATGTTTTGCTTTCGGAGTAAGTACAACTTCAGCACAGCTACCGTATGTTGGAACTATGATTATGAAGAATAATATCGTCCGACAAGCACAGGCAGGCGGGTGTATTCTCTATGTTGGAGTACCTGAAAGTTTACCGAATATCATTTCAGATTATAACAACTGGTACACTGCGGGCTCTGATCCGGTGGTAGCTTTTGTTGGAAGTTCGGCATATACGACGCTCAATGATTGGAAAACGTATAGTGGGAAAGATACGAATTCGCAGGCGGTTGACCCGTTTGCAACCAGCCCGAATTATTGGGTTTCAACCACCGATTTACATTTTACAGGACCGAATCCGGCTCCGTTAACTCCTGGGATACCGATTACTAGCCCGATAATGATTACTACTGATTTTGATGGAAACGCACGGAGTTTAACTGCACCATGGAAAGGATGCGATGAAGTGATATCACCGTTGGTTTATTCTCCGACAATTATTTACACTCGACCAAGTGGTGCGCCAATACCGATAAGTGTTTCTGGCGGGATTGAACCTTTCAATTGGGTAGTAAATGGTGGAGTAGGAACGTTAGATATGAATACCGGCCGAATGGTACAATTTACGCCGGCGGATACTACTGCTACGGGGAATATCACCGTTACCGATGGAGCAGCTCAGACTGCGGTAATTCCTGTATTTGTTACTCCGACATCAGCACCGTTATTTACTGATGTAATGGAAACAAAAGAAACTAGATTCGAAATTTTTGAATAGTACTACAACGAGTTCTCAATATCAAAAGAAGATGTGGAGAAAAATTTCTCCACATCTTCAAAAGATTTACTTTGTAAAATAATCATTTTAAAACTTACTAGAGAAAGGAGGGATAACATAATGCAAAAACTATTAATTACATTTATACTCCTAACGCTTGCAATGTCAAGCAGTTACGGAGCTGAATGGTTAACTCCATATTTAATCGATACGGATGCGGCACCGGGACATGGACCGATTACGGCTGCGACAGACGCTTCAGTTGGGGTTTCTCCCGATGGGAAAACGCTCTTTATATGTTCCAACCGTGCCGGCGGTTTAGGTGGTTATGATATTTGGATTAGTACCACTGATGCGTCCGGCCGATGGACTACTCCAGTTAACATTGGTGCACCAATCAATACCTCATTCGATGAAGTATTAGGAGCAAGTATAACTGCAGATGGCAGAGAGTTATACTTTTGTTCTCGACGAACTGATATCCCAGGGAGTACACCTGATGCGTACGATTTATTTGTAGCTATTCGCAGTACTGCGAATGACCCTTGGTCGTCGGCGACAGTATTATTTCTCGGTGCACCGATTAGTTATCGGACTATGGTAGGTACCGCTGCGGGTTGGGGTGCTGAATGCCCCTATATTACCCCAGACGGTAACACATTATATTATGGTCTAATGAATGCGCCGCTCGCTGCGGTTACCGTGGCAACGTATTCGGGATATACGTACGGTAATCCATATCATTCCAGTTCGCCGCAAGGTTTTGGACAGATTTGGAAATCTACAAAAGTCGGTGGAGTATGGCAATTTCCGGTGTTTGTAAGTACAACGGTGAATTTAGGCGGGACTCCTGATAGTGGCGTTTATCGAACTCGATATCCCTGGTCAACTCCGAATGAAAAATATCTCTATTTCAGTTCCCGTTCACTAGCGTCTCAGGAACCGTGGATGAGTGTAAAACCAGCAGAAGCTACTGACTGGAGTTCACCAGCGCTTTTGACAGAGCTCGATTCACCGTCAACTGATGGCAACACGGTTTTCGATGCTGAAATGGACCGGATATTTTTCATTTCCGACCGACACAGTGCAGGTTCAGCGAACCGCCGGATATATACGGCAGTAGGCACGTTACAAATTCGGCTCGATGGATTACCAGTAGATAAAGTTACCCTGAAACCCGGTGTTTCAACCACATTGCGGGCACGTGGTGGATTAAAGAATTACAGTTGGAGTACAACCGGAACTGGTGGTAGCATCAATACGTTGACCGGCAGGCAAGTTATATTCACGGCATTAAGTCGCGGGACAGATCTTACCCTGAATGAACCAGGGTCGGTAACACCACCAGCTGCACCAGCTCAGTCAACCACAATTCCTATTATTATTGTTCCGGATCCGCTTGTAGCAAATCCAGCAGGACCAGTAACCCTATCTATTGGTCAGACCCGTGAATTTTTTGCAACCGGCGGAACACCACCATATAGCTGGTCACTTAGTACTACAGGAATCGGTTCTATCACTACCACAGCTAACTCGGTTACATTTACTGCAGAAGCTGCCGGTAATGTAGATTTGATTCTTACTGATGCTGAACCGACACAAACGGTGATCCATATAACGGTAATTCCAACGAGTGCACCTATATTCCCGAATAAGGAAGCGGAAATAATACAATCGCAGAAACTTGACCTGCAATAAATCATGGTGGAACTATTTATGCTTCCTAAGGCTGGGTAGGAAGGTTTGATTTCCTGCCTGCCTTAGGAAGCTTTTTCATACATATCCGATTATGAAAAAATTCGGGTTTCATATTGAAATAAATATTTAAAAAGGAGAGTAATAGGAATCAATGAATTTGTTTCGAAAACGCAACGCTTTTACTTTAATAGAATTACTCATTGTTGTCGCTATTATAGCCATTCTAGCCGCAATTGCGATTCCAAACTTTTTATTAGCGCAAACCCGGTCGAAAGTTTCCCGGGCACAGGCGGATATGAAATCTATCGGTACAGCACTGGAATCGTATCGAGTTGATAATACTGCGTATCCTAGTTCAACCACTGATCCGGCAAGGACTTGGATTCGAGACGGAGTAACAGAACCGTGGTGGCGATGTCAACCATGGGAATTAAGTATGCCAGCGGACTTGATCCCGATGGATTGTGAATTGATTTGTTTAACTACTCCAGTCAGTTACATAACCCAAATTTACTTGGATCCATTCAACTGGGGTAGTCAAACCTTTTATCCAGGAATGCAAGGAAATCGGCGCAGATATCAATACATTGGTATTTGCAAAAATAATCTCGGTCCAGGGATTTTTCCGTATCCGAGCGGGCGTACCTTTCATTGGCGACTATGGAGTGTTGGTCCTAAAGGAACTACACTTACTACTGTTTATGATCCAAGTAATGGCGTGGTTAGTTTAGGAATTATTGCACGATTCGGTCCTTAAACGGGAAAGTTATGCAGAATGTGAATTGTTACCTTTTTAAGGTACTTCCGTTAACCAATAAAACAGTCAGAATTGTGTTGTAATCTCGTATGACCTATCAAACGGAAACAAGTGCTGGAGAATGAAATATGAAATATCATGGCGGCGGTAACGTCATATATAAATAGCTAATCTCTATTAAATAGTAAGGAGGTGATTATATTTTATTATGAAGTCGTTAAAAGGATTCACGCTCATTGAATTATTGATTGTCGTTGCGATTATAGCCATTTTAGCCGCAATAGCAATTCCAAACTTTTTAGCGGCACAAGTTCGTGCAAAAGTATCTCGCGTACGGGGTGAATTAAAAACTGTGGCAACCGCTCTCGAATCGTATTATGTGGATAACAATTATTATCCCCTAACAGCACCAACAACGACGGGGTCGGCAGCGGGTATTCCAGTTACTTTAACTACCCCAGTAGCATATATTACGAATGCTAAAGGGCTGATTGACCCGTTTTTACAACCCGGTAGAACAAGTGGAGAATCATCATCGATTGCTGAAAAGCAATGGTATACATATCACAATATCGTCTGGGAAATTGCACAGGGTAAGTATCTCAACTTCTATCCGGAAGCGCGAGAAAAAGCTTATGGGGATTGGCGAACTATTTCAGTTGGTCCGGATGGAGTATATTATAATCAACGGTTACCGGTAACACGCGGTTGGCGGCATGTGATTGAATATGATCCCACTAATGGAGTTAGCAGTTATGGGAATATTTTCCGGTCGCAAAAACATGCAGAACCATACGAATGGCGGGGAACGAATCCAAGCTACGATTGGGAACCGGGTTTATAGTTGATTGGTGTAAGTTTGGTAGTTATTGGTCAGGTGGTTTTCAATCAATAATGGTATTAAATAGCAAGAAGTCGGGAATCAGTATGACACTGATTTCAGGCTTCTTGCCCTTGTTTTATTTACTAGAATGAGTTTAGTAAGAACAGCATTTTTTGAAAAAGATAATAGGTATCTGGATAATTTTGAATTATGGATAAAAGATACTTCGCCGAATATGGTGCTCTATAAATCTGGCGATATACCTATACTGTTAACCGTGCCCCATGGCGGCACTTCATCGATTTGTAGTCTTCCCAAACGGAACCCCAATCCTTTTTTAAAGGATTTTGCGACTGAAACGGATGTTTACACTATTGAAGTAGCTTTATCTATTGAAACATATATCCATCAAGTAACTGGTAAACGACCATATTTAGTAATCAATTTGTTAGATCGAAAGTACCTTGATGTAAACCGCACACCGGAAGAAGCATATCAGCATCCATTAGCAAAAGAAGTATATGAATTATACCATCGACAGATTCGAGCAGCTATTCGTTCAATTACATTAACATTCCAGCACGGATTACTCATTGATATTCATGGGCAATGTACCGAGTCCGGGGATATTTATTTTGGCGATTGTAACGGATTGACTATCCAAACAATGACTGAACAATTCGGTACAAATGTGCTCCATGATAACTATGGACTAATCCGGCTACTGCTGCAAAAAGGATACGATGTTTACCCTCGTCCGGAAAAGCCAACCCCCGCAAACATATCAGGCGGGTATACCGTAAAAACTTATGGTAGTCACAATGTGGATGGCATTGATGCAGAACAAATTGAAATCCATTTACGAATTCGAAATGATGCAAATAAAAGATACCAATTCGTTTGCGACTTTTCAGAGTGTTTGTTGTTATTTTTCAATCAGTATTATGTAAATTATAAACAAGACTTGGATAATATTCCTAAAACATTTAGTATCTGTTAAAACTTCTACTTCTATGGCAATGAATATTTCACACGAAGAGCAAACTACCCCTTTAAAGAAATTATTTTATCAAAGTGAAGCTCCGACACTATCATCAACGTTGTTACAAAAAGCTGGGGAACAAGCTGGATTCAACCAACAAATAATAGATAGCTTAATCAACCCACAACAAATCGTTGTTTTTCGCTTACCGATAAAATCTTGGGGCAAAGTACCAGTACTATGGGGCGTGTTAAGTCTACATAATAATGCTCGTGGTCCATTCAAAGGAGGAATTCGGTTAGCTGAAGATGTTACAGTAGATGAAACGGTAGAATTATCGCGATTAATGACGTTAAAAACGGCTATCGTTGACATCGAGTTTGGCGGCGGGAAAACTGGTATTCGAATTAATTTTCCTGAATTATACCGGTTTTTCAATAAACAATCGTACGATTATGAATTCGAAAAAGTTATTGCGTTAGATGTTTGTAGTGAACTGGCTCATCAAATTAGACGATACCTTGTTGACCATACCTATGTCCCTGCACCCGATATGGGCACTGGACCGGAAGAAATGGCGTTTATTTATAACGAAACGTTAGACCCAGCGTCCGTTACCGGCAAACCGGACGGGATCCCCGGATGGTTGCCCGGTCGTAAAGAAAGTACTGGCTACGGGGTATGTTACAGCTGTTTATGGTTGTTGCAGAATATCTTGCATATTAAGCCGGAACACTGCCGAGTAGCTATTCAAGGTTTCGGAAATGTTGGTAGTCATACCGCATTATTTTTATATCAAAAAGGGATTAAAATAATTGGAATTACTGATGCAAGCGGAGGAGTTTTTGATAGAAAAGGATTAGATATTCCTAACTTAATAGGTTATAGTCAAACAATGAGAACGGTTAGAGGGTTTACACCATCAGAATTAAGTAATGAAGAGTTGTTTTCATTAGAGGTTGATATTTTAATTCCTGCAGCTTGTGGCAATGTTTTAGACAGCAAAACCGCTGAACTGGTCAAGGCGAAAAGTGTCGTATGTGCAGCAAATAATCCAATTACTGTCGATGGACTAGAAGTTTTGGAAAAAAAGAATATTACAATTATACCTGATATTATAGCAAATAGTGGCGGTGTGATTGCTTCTATGGAAGAATATTCTCGTTCTTTAAGTGCAATTAAGATCAGTAAAGAGCAGGTATTCAAAATTATCGAAGAGAAATTTGATAAAAGTTTGTCACAAATATTTCAAACAAGTAAAGAAAATAATACGAGTTTATACCTGACCTCGGTACAAATTGCTATGGAACGCGTTTACGATGCAATGCGTAAAAGAAAATACATTTAAAATTTACTATGCCCCATTATGTTTAAGCGTTTGGTAAAAAGGTATCTAACAAAAATTAGTGATGGTATCATCATATAGTATCAAATACAATGAAAATTCGAGGTATTGAAATTATACTTCTATTTTTGCTAATGTTATCCAGTATTGGAAATACAAAAAGCTATCCAGTGAAAAGAATTATTATCTCGTCAAAAGCGACTGTCGTGCTCATTCCGTCCGAGGAACAATATCGATGCATAAAGGATACAATTCGGAATTTTACCAAAAAAAATCGAATCCAAGTCACCTTTATTTCCCCTGAAAGCAAGACGTTCGAAATGGGTGAAACGATTATGCTAGTTGGTTCTCCGCTCAACAATCCGATGCTAAAAAAACTGCTGGATACTCGCTTACAACAATTTGATAAAATTACAGCTGATGGCTATTGGTTGTATGCCGATACGCTGAATAAGAACAATATTATCGTTCTTGGTTCACCGAGTATTCGAGGATGTAACTATGCAGTTCAAGATCTGATACAACGAATCCATAAGGGTCGGAAGTATTGGTACCTAGAAATGACAGATCGAATAGAAAATCCATCATTTGCAATTCGTGGAGTTATCGAAGGATTCTATGGGAAACCATGGTCACATGAAGAACGATTGCGGTTGCTCGAGTTTATGAAACACCATAAGCTTAATGTATATATTTACGCACCAAAATGGGATCCGTTCCATCGCGAAAAATGGCGGGAATCGTATTCATCTGAAGCGATGTGTCAATTCCAAGAACTTATTCACCAAGGGAAAAAGAATGGGGTCGACCTTGGTTTTTCGATTAGTCCGGGATTGAGCATTAAATATTCTGCTGAAACTGATTATCAATTGCTCCTGAAAAAAGCGAAAGCAATGATGCATCTTGGGTTTACCTATTTCGCTTTATTATTAGACGATGTGCCGAAACAGTTAAACTACGCTGAAGATTCAGCGCAATATCCAGATTTAGCTAGTGCACAATCAGCTTTAGTTAACCGTTTATATAGCGACTTAAAAACCTCTTACCCGAATATCAAGTTTCTGTTCTGCCCAACCTATTACGCTACATCCCCGGCATACTATGATGATTATAAAATAGCTGAACAATATTGGCAGAAAATTGGGGAAACCATTCATCCGGAAATTTCGATATTTTGGACTGGATATAATATCACCTCACCTCGTATAACGATATCCGATGCTGAGCAAATGCGCCGACGATTACAACGCAAATTACTAATTTGGGATAACTATTTTGCAAACGATAATTCGATTATTCTTCGGTTAGTCCCTTTAGAGGGTAGAGATAAAAATTTGCCAGACTCTTGTGAAGGAATTATTATGAACCCGATGCTCTTTGCAGAAACTAACCGAATTCCATTAACCACGTTTGCGGATTATGCTTGGAATCCATCTACCTACGAACCAGAACAATCCTATGCACGAGCAGCAGCACAATATGGTGGTAACAAAGGAAAAGATACTATTTTAAAAATTTCAAAGGAATTCGGATGCGGGCATCCTGGAATTCGGTTCGGATATGGTCGGTATTTAATTGACCCGAAAAAACTTCCAGTCTCAGAACAACAGAAATTATTGAAACGAAAAATGAAACGAGCATCGGATTTGATACAAAAAGTAAAAACAACGATTGATAATCCTTATCTAAGAAAAGAATTGATTCAGGTTTTAACTCAAACTCGTGCATTTTCGGAATTGAATCAATGGGATTGGAATAGTTATGGTAATTGGCTAAACGATTTTAAACGGGAACACATGCAACGTAGTAAGAATAAATAGTGGTTGATATTTTATAATGAAATAAATAGCAAAACTCACAAGGAACCTATTATGAATTAGCGGGAATGTATTTTCCGCCTTTTTAGCGCCTATGCAAATGTCATTATACAAATTGGTTAGAGAAACGTTTGACGAAAAACTACCCAGAAGAACAGCAATTATTGTTAAGGAACATGATTTTTCACTATCGTTCGCCTACCCTGCGGAGTTTAGTAGTATTGGGTACCTATTTGATTACCGCGAAAATACCACCTATGACGAACAACCGACGTTTGCGATTCGGTTTGCTGAGTATCTATCATCTGGAAATATTCTATCCAAACCGACATTTTATTTTGAAACGATGGAATATTTCCCTTCGCTCATCCGAAGAAAAATCATTTTCTCTAGTGATGGCATTGAAATAGAAGAAAAATTCGTTCAAGCTAACCAACCTGGGTTCCTCTGGGAACTAACATTGGTTGGTCAACATCATGCACCGTTTACGTTTGAAAAAAATATACATACGGTTATCGTGTTTTCTTCCTTAGCGAACGTAAAACGGAACAACCATATGCTCGAAATTAAGACTGGAGAAAAGGTTATTTATCTTACGAGTGATTTCGATGAGTATAAACTTTATAAAAAAATCGACGATTTCATCCGAAAATCACCCGCTAAGAATGTACAATATGGATATTATCTGGTTTTAACTCATCGGATGAAACTTTTACCCCAAGAACATAAAACAATCCGATTTGGAATTAGTACCCACTCGAAAAAAAATGCATCTCTTGCGTTTTCGACTAAACATGTTCAACAGCGATTAGAACGTAAATGGAATACCTGGTTTTCAAGTTTAGCCCATCCGCCATTTAAAACGGAACCTGATAAAAAAGCATATTATAAATGCTGGTGGGTAATTAAAACGAACTATTATCGCGATAAACGAATTGGAAAAGCAGTTCTAGAAGCGTTACCGGTGTATCGGGGATACTGGCAATGGGCATTACCAGCTATGCAATGGCATACCTCCATGAATCCTGAGGTTAACTCTCAATGTATGAAACGCCTACTCGATTTATTTTTACAGTATCAACGAGAAGATGGTTATGTCACCCATGCTATTTATCTGGATGAAAAAATCCCTGGGGAAGCGTGGTCGAAAAAGAGTGTTATCCAGACCCCACATGTTCCTTGGGTATGTTTACAATACTATTATGCTACGAAAGATATCTACAGTTTACGAAAATGGTATCCGAAACTGGTGCGATACTATGAATACTTAAATAAATTCAGAGATGAACATTTTTTCAATCTCCATCTTTGGGCAATAATCTGTTCCTGGGATACTGGATTAGATACAATACCGCAATTCCAGAAGGTTAGTTATGGCGAACATGGCAAGAAAGAACTATTTTGCTATCCAACCATTTTTGCTGCGGAACGATGTCGATATGAACAAGCGATGGGCAAAATTGCTGAAATTATTGGGGAAACGAACTCGCAGGATTGGATTCGCGAATCTACCATTACCAAACAACAAATGCAAGCTATTCTCTGGGATGAAAAAAAACAATGGTATGGAGTATTGCATCAGAATCGAACTCTCGATACCCGGGTGGGAGTCGATGGATTATTCCCATTTGCTTATAATATTGCCGATAGTAAACAAGCGGCTCGAGCAAAACGAAACTTTATGAAATTAATTAGCACGTATGGTATCTATACGGTAGCACCAAATGAAACCGGATTTCATGCGGAACTGTATTGGCGGGGTCCCACTTGGGCAAAATCCTGTTCGCTAGCGATGGCAACCGCATTTTATTATTATCCGGATTTACTTGAAAGAATTAAACAAGCGACCGTCAATTTCATTTTGCGTTATCCAAGTATCTGGGAATGTATGAATGCACAGACCGGAAAAATCGCTCGCGGAGACCCTGGTTTAATGGCAACTCCGGTCATCGCTTCTAATGTCGGTGCAGGTGAATTGCTCGGTGCAATCCAAACCTATTATGGTAAGAACGTTTTTGCTATCTAAAAAGCTCAAAAACTTGTCTTGTAGAATTACTATTTTTTTTACTATAGGACTACTTATGGCAATGCAAAATAGTTTCGGTTCGGGTCTTTCTGCGTTCCAAATTCCATATTATACCGGAACCATACTCCCTACCCCACAAAAGGTTACGTATTATGACGAATATATTCCCTTAACGCATACTGGTATTTATCTTGGTAAAGGGATTACCAAAGAGGATCCTCGTATAGAAATGTTAATAAAACGAATCATAGAAAACGGTGGACAAGTCGAATTCATTTCGCAAGGTAAGAAGCAAAATAAGTATAGTTGTATTCTTATACTCGAAAAAAACAAATCAAAAAAACACTTCTTGAACAAAGAAGGATATTGTATCTATCCGACCAAAAAGGAGAATACTGATATTGTTGCGATACAAAGTAATAATGGTATCGGATTACTCTGGGCGATCATTTCCTTTAATCAGCTTGTAACCAATCAAGCTGGAACACCAGTGGTTAGGAAAGCGGAAATTTATGATTATCCGGATGTAGAAAAACGAGGGTTTCTTGCAACTCCGTGGTCAAGCCCATGCCATGATTGGGCTTGGTTTGCAATCCAATTTAAATTCAATACGCTTGTGTTCACTATCCCTGAAGATAGGAATACTGATTGGAAAAACTGGCGGCACGAACCGAGCGCTGAATGGAAAGGAGAATTAAAAAAAATCGGAGATATTCTTAATCCAATAGATATTTCTTGGTACATAAGCATTTGTCCTATTCGAGGCAATCCTGAAGATAAAATCAGAAGCAATGACACAGCAGATTTCGCAGCAATTTACCGCAGGGCAGAGTTAATTGCTCAATCAGGGGGAAATGTGATGCTACTCTATGATGATACACGGTTTCCTATCAATCCGGTCGATGAAAAAACCTTTGGTTCTGCCCGCGAAGCAGATATCTATGTTTTGAATAAATTACACCAAGCCTTGCGAAAAAAATATCCCCAAGTTAAATTACTTTTCTGTCCTCCCTTTTACTGGGGACCACTGTATCCTCCAAAATATCCTGAATCTCGAGAAGACTATTTAACCGCACTTGGCACTCGGGTACCTAAGGATATAGATATATTTTGGACCGGTCCGGCTGTCTGTTCAGCGGAAATTAATAAACATGATGTTATCTGGATAACAAATTTAATTCGACGGAAACCATGGTTGTGGCAGAATGGCACTGGTTCACCTCATGCGTTTATGTATCATTATGTGACCGATCCGTTAACCAGTTGGAAGAAATGGTACTATCCGGAATTTTTCAAGGATATTGCAGTATATACGTTAAACACGAATGTTCCTCATGAGAGTACAGCATTGGTTACCCTGGTTGATTATTTATGGAATCATCAAGCTTATCAATCAGACAAATCTGTCGCAGAAGCGGCAAAAAAACTTACCGGAGTTGAAACCTTTTCATATCTCCAGGAGTTAAATAAACTATTATCCTATTTTGACCGATATGGTTTACGAGTAGATTTAGTTTCTATTAGGAACATTGCAGAAATAAAAGAAAAAGTTGCAGAATTAGAAACCGCCTGGAAAAACTGTTTATCTTTTTACCCAGAAGCGGTGAAAAAATGGACAAGTCTTGAACGACATGTTAATCAACAGAAAGCATTTCTAGCGAAACTAGAAAAACATCATGATCTATCGCAATTGGTTAAACAGATTGAAGGATTAAAAGAAATTGCTAAACGAGAAACTGCACTCGATGAAACTTATGACATTTTTCTTTCGCCGTATGATTTTTCCGGTGGATATAGTATTAAAGTCTATGAATTAGGTGGTGACCCGCGGTTGGCAACCTGGATTTATGGTGCTAAAACCAATTTTCATAAATTGGAAGCTCGATTTCGTCTAGGCACTCCACCCATAACGAGTTATACGTTACTGGTTTCAGCGCAACCTGATGAGGGACCTAAACCATGCCGGATTCGAATAACCATCAATAATAATAAGGTATATGAGGGGGATAGCCCATTTAACCAATTACCGTGGAGTATCCATCGGTTTCCAGTACCAGAATATTTCTTAAAAGAAGGAGATAATAGTTTAACTATAGAAAATCTAGAGGATAGTGACCGTATCGGTGGTTATCCATTTTTTATGTTTAACTATGCAGTAATAAAACAGGAAGGTGATGCAAAAAACTAATCCCAAGATGAAAAGATATGGATAAAAGTAAAGTTACATTTTTTTATAGGAGGATAATATGACTCAATTTACTTTACACAAGAAATGCTCAATATTTATTCTGGTTGGATTTATTGGCATCTACTTGGCTGTGAGTCAAGGTCAATCTAAAACACAAAAAATAGAGCCGAACCATACTAAACAGTCTAGTTCGTTAGTAAACGAAACCGGTCTAGTTCGTTCGGTATGGTTATGGGGTTCAACGGTGAGAGAGGAAGGAGCGGACAATATTGCGGAGAAACTTCAACGTTATAAATTTACAAAAGTTATCTTACTAGTTAAGGGGGGGAGCGGTCAGGTAAATTTTAAAAGTAAAATTGCACCGCAGACTGATCGCGAACAAGATATCTTACAGGAAATGATTGATGCCTGTCATAAACGAGGGATTGAAGTTCATGCCTGGTTTGTATTTCATAGAGACAGTAACTGGGCTGAAAAACATCACGACCAAGTTGCATACCATGTTGGCGACACAACTGCATGGGAAAAAGGTCCATATGCTATGACTGATGGTAAAATCTGTCCGTTAGCTACTGAATACCGAGAATATAACAAACGGTTAATTAAAGAAGTGCTCGATAATTATCAAGTTGATGGTATTCATTTAGATTACATTCGGTATCCCCATATCGTATATTGCTTCTGTCCACGACACCAAGAAATGGCTAAAAAACTTGGTATTAACTTAGCTTCTATTCGTAATGTAATTTATCAAACATTGTATGAACGGGACTCAACTAAACAGGCTCGGGGCAATTTATATGTAGAAGTATACAAATATAGTAATGATGTTGCGAAGTGGGTTGACCAACGGCAGAACGAAATAACCTCATTGGTACAAGCGATACGCGATATTATTAATACCAAGAAACCCCAAGTGAAATTATCTGCGGCATTAATGCCCGAAGGGGGCGAACTAGATGATGCGTTTGCTTTATGCTATTATGCACAAAATTATCGGCATTTAGGTAAATATTTGGATTTTATCTGCCCTATGACATATCATGGAAGTTTTGGGAAGAGTCCCGAATGGGTTGTTGACATTGCGACGAATGCCGAACGTAAAACTGGAAAACCCGTCTACGCTGGGGTGCAAGCTTTTTCGGAAGATAAACCGTTCTCGATAGAACAATTTGAAGCGGTGATAAACAAGATACAAGCGAGCAATCTTAAAGGATTTACCATATTCCGGTACGGTTCGATGACAGACGAAATGTGGAAGGTATTAGAATAATGTTGCAAAATTTCATTAGTTTGATAATCGTAGGTGGCTTGATCTGTTCAATGGATTATCCGTTATTAGCAGAATCCATGTCCTATACTCGACACGGAAACAACAAAACTACGAGCAACCAATCAACCGCGAGCAAAAATGAATCGTTGGCACAACATCGAACTCGAACCAGAGCTATCTGGGTCTGGGAAACTACCGTAGCGCATGAAGGGGTAGAAAATGTCGTCAATCGTTTAGCTCAATATAAGTTTAATAAGATTATTGTATTGGTGAAAGGGAACAGCGGCGAGGTTGCATTTAAAACTTCGTCATCGCATACTACTGTTGGAAAACAAGATATTCTCCAGGAGTTAACTTCAGCTTGTCATAAAAAGGATATAGAAATTCATGCTTGGTTCATGTTTCATGGAGATAAACGGTGGGTTGATAATCATCCAGGAGAAGCTATCTATAAAGCGGGAGATACAGCGAATTGGGCTGCAGGTCCGGTCCCAGCTAAAAATGAAAAAGTATGTCCACTTGCTCCAGGTTACCGGAACTATTTTAAAAGTTTAATTAGTGACCTGCTGGATAACTACGCAGTGGATGGGATTCATCTTGATGGTATTCGGTATACGCATATTATGTATTGTTTTTGTCCACGACATCAGCAGAAAGCAAAAGAGTTGGGTATCAATCTTGACCATATCCGGAAGATAGTATATAAATCCATTGCAGAGAAAAATATCCAGCGCGGAACGTTTGTAGAAGCATATACAAACGGTGACCCGGATATAGTTAAATGGGTTAAATTCCGGCAGGATGAGATTACCTCAATGACACAAGAAATCAAGGAAATCATTCATAAAAAGAAACCAAACGTGAATTTATCAGCAGCGCTTATGCCTGAAGGCGGAGAAGCAGATGATGCTTTTGCCCTATGTTATTACGGACAGAATTATTGGCAGCTCGGTACCTATTTAGATTTCATCTGTCCGATGTCATATGAAGGTAGTTTCGGAAAAAAATCAGATTGGGTCATAGATATCGCTAAACGGACCGCATTGAGAACTGGAAAGCCAGTATATCCTGGGATTCAAGGGTTCACTGCTGAAGGAACAAATAAACCATTTACCGCAACGGATTTCGCAACAACCTTGCAAGCAATCTATCAACATAACCTCAATGGATTTACGATATTCCGATATGGGTCGATGACTGATGAAATGTGGATTGCTTTAGATAAATTTAATACTACTGTGGATAAACAATAATTTATTTCGTTATGTCATTACAAATCTATAGTAAGCAAAAGAAAAATAGAAACGGCCAAATTAATCTTATTCCTGTGCCTCGGGAAATAAATCTTCTGCAAGGGAAGTATATTTTTGATACCCGCAGTATTATCTGGATTGAAAATAATGATTCAGAACATCGGTTCATTGCAGAAGTGTTGAATGCTGAACTTCAGCAATGTTTTGGGATAACCCTGAACATTGCTCTATCATCTGACCCGCAGATTAAAGGAGCACGGTATATCTATATCAGCAACCTTGCTGAGACCGGGAAAAAGCATAACCCGTTGTTTATTGAACAAGGATATATTTTAAAAATATACCAGGATGCAATATATATTCTTGCGCCATCTCTTCGTGGTCAATTCTATGGAGTTCAGACGTTACGTCAACTTATTCGGACATCACCGGGTAAATTTGTTCCCCAACTTGAAATCACCGATTATCCGGCATTAGCATGGCGCGGGGTATCCGATGATATTAGTCGAGGGCAAGTATCAACCTTAGATGATTTTAAACGAATTATTGAGGAATTGGCGTTCTATAAAATGAATCTCTATATGCCCTATATTGAAGACATGTTTCGGTTCAATACCGACCCTGATATCGGGAGAACTCGAGGAGCAATAACGAAACATGAAATGGCAGAACTGGTTGCGCATGCTAAGAAATATCATATAACACTATGTCCGGTATTCGAATGTCTGGGACATCAGCGCCGGATATTGAGTTTAATACAGAATCGGAAATATGCAGAATTACCTGAACCGGAAAAAACACCGTGGTCATTTTCACCGGTTTCACCTGCAGCGTTCAATTTCGTAACTAAATTGATTGATGAAATAGTTTTGGCAACACCGGGGGTTGATTTTTTCCATATCGGTTGTGATGAATCGTATGACGTCGGATTAGGAACCAGTAAACAAGCGGTTAACAAAATTGGTATCGGTCGAGTACATGCTGAATATTTCTCCCGATTACATGATTATCTACGCGATCGACACCACCGGCGAACTATTTTATATGGTGATATGCTTCTCAAACATCCGGAAGCGATACCCTATCTGCCGAAAGATTGTATTATTATGGATTGGCAATATGAACCGGCAGATACATATCCGAGCGTTAAAAAATTCATCAATGCAGGTTTTACTGATATTCTAGTTAGTCCATCAGTTCGCAGTGATATCTGTTTTTATCCTGACAATTACTTAGGATTTATTAATATACGGAAGTTAACTGCAGTAGCGAAAAAAGAAAAATTGTTGGGGTCTGTTGTTTCCGCTTGGGGTGACCACGGAGCAGAAAATCTGCGTGAAAATAATTATCTCGGATATGCATACCATGCGTCAGCCAGCTGGGAGCCCAAACCGGCAGAAAATCAAACGGAGTTCATTCAACGGTTTGTTAAACTTTATTATAACATTGAAAATCCACAGCGGTTGGCTCTAGCAGAGGAGTTATTAGGATTTCTGCCAGGATATCCGGTTAAATCATTATTCGGAATATTCCATTCCCAGTTTAACTTACGGGAACAAGAGATTAATCTTGTTAAAATGATGCAACGGTTACGAAAACGCATTATCCCAGTATTACCAATTATTTCGCAACAGCGGTCTAAAGTTCGATTACATAGAGAACATTTGGAAAGTATTGAACATAGTGCGAAACGATACCTCTATTTAGCTGAAAGAATTATTTTGCAGGATAAAATATCCAAAAAATTCAAACGTATCACTTCAGGTACGTTACCTTTAGCTGAACAACGAACCATCGCTACTGCATTAATATCTCTACGGAATCAGCTAGTTGAAATTTATAGTGAGTATTGCCGACTATGGCTACGAAATAATAAGTACCCTGAACTTGAGGTCAATCTAAACCGATTACAGTTGCAAATTTCGCAGTTGCAAGATTATATTACAAAATCTATTGCCGGTGAATTACAAGCTCCTAAACCTATGGAAGCGGTCTGGATGTGGTATCCACAGGGTGAACCAACGTCCATTACTGAAATGGGGACATATTATTTTGTCCGACCAATTACTATTCTAAAAAAAGACGAAATTAAATCAGCTGAATTAATTGTCTGGGCAGATGATTATGGTAAAGTATTTCTTAACGGACAAGAGTTATTTACGGTTACCTTTCGCGATATTCCGAAACAAATCAGCGTTCAAGAATTGCTTAAACCCGACCTGAATATTCTGGCAATAGAAGCGGTTAACGCATTACCGACTTATGCTGGCTTAGTACTCGAACTGCGCATTGAATATAGTAACGGGAGAAAAGAAATGATTACCGGTGACAAACACTGGCGAGTTACTGACCGACGTATTTCCGGCTGGTATAATCATGTACCATCAGCGAGAGAAAAACATTGGGTGCCTGTAAAACTGCTCGGTAAAGGTTTTATTTCTCCTTGGAAAACCAAAATTGACTGGTATTAATTATAAAATATAAATCCCTCTCGCGAAACTCGAGAGGATCAATGGTGAAAGCTGATTAAAATTTAGGGCAAAGATTAGACTAACAATAAAACTTATGCAAAGAAACAGGGTATCCATAATTCTATTTTTGCTGCTATTGGTCAACATAACTTTTAGTTCGGCGATGCCATATAACCTAATACTTAATTCTGGTTTTGAATATTCAGAAGGGATAAGCACTACCTTTTCTATTAAACTCATGACATACAATATAGGAAGAGGGAATGTAAATTTAGATACTATTGCGGAAGTTATTGCGCAAGAGAATCCCGATATTGTTGGCATTAACGAGATTTTCGGCGGCGGAGGGATTTACGGTGACCAGGTTACTTCTTTACGGAATAAAATACAAACGCGTTTAGGAGGAACCTGGTACTCCGCATTTGGTAAAAATACATACTTTTTTTTAGAAGGGGATTATGGTAATGCCGTGATATCTCGTTATGCAATTACTTCAAGTTATAATCGGTTACTCACTCGTGAACCGTCATCGAACGAACAGCGGGGTTGTCTGCGAACAAAAATAAAAGTTGCTGGTTCCGATTTCTGGTTTTACGTTACCCATTTGGCAAATGGTGCAACAAATTCTACTGAACGGAAAATAAGCGCTGAAGAAATTCTAACGTTTATGGGAGAACATACGGGAGTAAAAGTGCTCGCTGGCGATTTTAATGAATCATATACTTGGCCAGCAGTGACCAGAATTAAACAATATATGCGCGATGCGTGGAAGGTATATACCGGGAGTGATAGTGGTGGATATACTTTATCCAATCCAAATCCGAATGCGCGGTTTGATTATATATTCATTCCACAACCGGTTACTTTCACTGTGACCACCTGCTATGTTCCCAATTATGGGTCGGCAACATCTGCGTCAGACCATCGACCTGTTGTAGTTTCTTTTGTATTGAAAAACGAACCTATTCGGTTGTGGGAACCATTCGGTAACGATTTTTATTATACTACCGCTACTTCCGATAAATATAGTGGCAATAAATCAATTTTTTTGTATAGCACGAGTACAACCAGTAATAACGGTATTAAAAGTCAACGATTTGCGGTGAGCTCGTTAGCCACGTATGTTTGTTCGGTTCGAGCAAAATGGGCAAATGTCTCTACCGGTCAGGTTCAGGTTCAAGTTCGTAGTTATGATGATAAACTTGATGCACCTACTTATTATGGTGCGTTAACAATACTAACTACGGGCAGTTCAAACAACAATTGGGTGTTGTTACACGGTGAATACCAGGTGCCAGCCGGTGCAAAAACAATGGAAGTTCAATTGAGTCTAGTCAATGCAAATAATGGAGCGTATAGTATGTTTGACGATATTTCGTGCGGGTTAAAAATCGGGTATGGAACATAATCTACGTTGATAATCAATAGTGAATCTGAATCGATATATACTGCCCAGTCCGTACCAGCGTTTTGGATACGATGGAATGGTAATAGTTCTGATGCAACTATTGACTCGACCGTTGTACGTTCTGGAAGTAACAGTATCTTATTACGAAGATTTTCCGGACAGACTACTGAAGTTCAATGGCGGATTAGTCGTGATACTCTATCGCAAAGTGGGTATTTTCCAGCTATCCCTAACCAAGGGTATCTATATGGCGGCTGGCTCCGTTGGGAAAACATTATTTCACCGGGAACAATTGGGTGTAGAGTTAACTGGTATGATGGTAACGAGAATCTTATTGTTTCCACGAGTATATCTACGGTAGGAACCTATACAGCAAATTGGCACCCGTTATCGGGAATAGCCATTGCACCAGCAAATGCAGCGTATGGTTCATTCTGTTTATTCAATAATTCTACACCAGTTGGCTCTATCCCAAGTCAAGTCTGGTTCGATGATTGTTTTGTGTATCCAATGCCGGAACTTATATTACAACCGACCGCTGAACTTTTTATTCCAGTTGGACAAAGCACGATATTTCGAGTTTCCGGCGGTTTATCGCCATATACACAATGGACAACAAGTAATTGGTCGATAGCAACGATTACCATGTTGTCTGCGAGTAGTACTGCGTTATTGGTAGCATTAAGTCAAGGTTCATGTACCGTTTCCGTTTCTGATAGCTCATATATTCCACAACGTGTTCAATCAAAACCAATTTATATCTATACGAACACGATTGCACCGAATTATCCTGAATTAGAACACCGGAAAATATTTTTATTTGACAACGATAATGAAACCAATAAAACTAATTAGATGTATTAATATTGTAGGAGTATTGTGTATTTTGACCGGTATGTGCTATCCCACAGAACTAACTTCAATTCCGCATATCAATAAATTTATTTCTGGCGAAAATATGGTTTATACGGTGTCATCCGGGATTAATTCAGTGTTTATCGCGGATATTGAATTTGATAATATTAGCAATGAAATAGCGATACCATTTCAGTTTGCAGTATTCGATAGTAAAACGCAACGTCAGGTATATCACTATCGTTATTCCGTAGGGTTACGATCGCAACAAAAAAAGATTTCGTTACGATGGAATCCACTTTCTTTCCCGAAACGAATCCAGCCAGACCATGAACAGTACTACGTCACGCTGCAAGTTCAATATGAGCAGAATATCCTTCTCGATACAACATTTTCGTTAGTAATTAAAGGGGTATCAGCAATACTTCAAGAAATCGAAAAAAAGAATCAACCGGTTTCAAAAGAATATTTACATAAACTTTTAACCGATGACGTTATATATAGTGCAATGCACGGTTGCGCTAATGTTACCGGTTGGACAAGTTCCAAATGGGATTTATATGACCGTAAATTAGCTGGCTGTGAAGTGGTTGATGTTCGGCAATGGTGGTATCTTTTAGAACCAGAACCGGAGAAATTCGACTGGGAATTATTAGATAATCACGTTCAGTGGGCTGAAGAACTCGGGATTCCAATTATTATAAGCATAGTCTGGTCGGAAGGAATGAAACCGTTATGGATCACAGGGAATGATTATATGGCGCAACCGAATATTTCAATAACCCATCCCCACAACTTACTTAGTTACGCACCGGGGTTTTCAATCCCCTCGTATGCGAGTGATTCGTTTCGTCTAGCGGTATTAAACCTGACACGGAAAGTAGTCGAACGATATCGCTCCCGTGATATTATTCTTGGGTGGAATATATCATTTTGTAATAATGACAATTTATATACTGAGGTTCCGGTTTGGGATGTAGACGCTTGGGTTCACGGTGACACCAGCAAACCGTTATATCTTCTTGATTATTCATCACATGCTCGGAATGCGTTCCAACAGTATCTCAAACAGCGATATCCATTGACGGAAATCAATAGGAGATACGGAAATTATTATAATAATTACCCTGAAATAGACTTACCTCAACCGCAATGGACACACCGACTTGACCGACGTCCAATATGGTTCGATTTTCAGTTGTTTAAAGTTGATTTAATATCAAAGTTACGGGAACAACAGTTTCAGGTTATCCGCGCTTTAGATAGCACACGATGGATTTATGGGTTTGGATTACGACCGGGAATTTTGGATACCTATCTTATCCCGTTTAAAAAATATCATGCAATATTCAATGCTTCCATCTACGGGCCGTTTACAAACGAAGTGTATGGTCATATCTGTCGGAAAAATGGAGTGCGATGTTTAACCGAAGATTATTGGATACCGCCGGCGGTAACCCGAGAAGTATTCGATGCTGAAATGTTACAAAATTTCCGTTCCGGAGTAATCGGGCATATCGGATTACGACCGGTGAGTACGCAAGGAATTTATACTGGCGATTTCGCTCGATGGCGACCGGTATTTCACGAACTCGCCCGAGCTAAACCTATTTCGAAATCTATCGGTATTCTCGGTTCATTTGCCACGCAATTAGCTCGGGAGAAAACATTCTATACTAGCTATTACTTTCGTGGGAATGAATTGATTAATAACGGAGTCAATTTTATTGATACAATAAACGATTCCGGATTTAGCTTTGAATGGTTTTCCGATTACTCGGATTTAACGGAACTCCCCTATAAATTAATTATTGACCTTGATTCGGAAATTTTACCGGAATCGACTATGAATCGTCTAGTTCATTATGTTCAAGCGGGAGGACATTTATTAGTATTTGCTGATTCTGGCAGATATACTCCTACGTCTGAGTCAGATGCAAGTCTGTTAAAAAAATTAGGATTTATGTATCCGCTGAAAGAACAGGGAACGACACAACGCATACAGACCGTTCAAAAAGGTTGGGAACGAATTATTGGTCTACCAATACATTTTCCGATTGAACTGCCGAAAAAAATATCGAAGCAATATACAGTTTATGCTTACCGTCAAGATGGTACCCCTGGAATTATCGGATGGCGTTTGGGAAAAGGTAGCGTGTATTTTATTTCCGGCGTGGTCGATTGGAAAAGTAATGATCAAAATGGGTATTGTTCGTGGTTGTTAGACATAATAGCGCATTATGCGGGATGCCATAGAGATGTAAAACTACATGGAGGAACGAATATACGTTCCGTCTTGTTACAGAAAGATTCGGTTTATTATTTGATTTGTTATAACGAAACGACACAGAATCAACACGTTACCGTTCAGGTAAATTTGCCACCAGCTAATAATTATATGGTAACGGATTGCTATAATGATACGGTCATTTATCCACATATTACTGGAAAGGAATTAACCCAAACTGGTATCTCCGTTGTTCTAGAGTCGAAACGAGCTATGGTTTGGCGGATAGCCGCAAAAAGTACGGGAACGAAACGTATAAATTATTATGACTAGTCGGGAACGAGTTCGACGTGCTGTGTTATTTCAAGGACCAGACCGAATACCGTATGAATTGCCGGAACCTTTCGGGAGTGATTTTTTGCGGGTAGGTATTGACCCTGACCCGAATTGGAAACCTAACCGTCCTGGGGAAGATGAATGGGGTTGTATCTGGGAAAAACTAGAATCCGATAAAACGATGGGGCAGGTTAAATTTCATCCTTTAGATGATTACGAAAAACTGAAATATTTTCGATTCCCTCGATATGATATTAGCGAACGTTATCTGACGGCGAGAAAATTGATAGCGGAAAATACGGATGAAAAATTTGTTTTAGCGGTGGTTCCCTGTAGTTTTATCTATCGTCTGCAGAATTTACGGGGACTT
Organism: bacterium; assembly: GCA_026416715.1. Lineage (NCBI taxonomy): Bacteria > bacterium. Next base: position 23,714 of record JAOAEQ010000003.1, on the reverse strand, counting down.
GAACAGGCATATACTGATGTCTATTTATTTCCAGAGCAACTTGAACAGTTGCTTGATATGTTAACCGAAATAGCAATCCAAGCTGTAAAACAGTTTGCGGAATTAGGTGTCGATGGAATATTTTCCTGTGACGATTGGGGATTTCAAGACCGCCCGATATTATCGCCGGAAATGTTTCAACGATATTTTAAACCACGATACCAAAAAGTTTATACCATCGCGCACCGGTTAAATCTGCTTACTTTTCTCCACAGTTGCGGATATATTATAGATCTGTTGGATGATTTTATCGATATGGGTCTTGATGTGATTCAGATGGATCAACAGGAGAATATGGGGGTTGAAACTCTAGCGAAACGGTTTGGTGGAAGAATATGCTTCTGGTGTCCAGTTGATATCCAAAAAACTATGATTGAAGGTTCAATAGATGACGTTATTACCTATGCTAAAAAATTAATGAGAGAATTCGGTAAGTTCAATGGTGGGTTTATTGCCCAATGGTATGCTTCTCCAGAAGCTGCCGGACATAATTGGGAGAAAATTCAAGCGATGGCAGAAACATTTATACGGTATGGTACCTATCCATTAAAATTATAGGAAACATAATTGCCATTGGTTACCAGGTGAGTAAACAATTGATTTTGATTTTTTTATCGAGAAAGGATACGGGTAAAAAAGGAAAGTATGTCTTGTAAAATTGGTACATTCCAAGTTGATATAACTCCAACAGGAACGGTTGATTTAGCTGGGTTTATCGCTCGGCAACAACCGATGGTCGGAGTTCATGACCCTTTATTTGCAACGGCGTTCGTTATTGAACAAGAGAAAAATCAATTTGTATATATTGTATGTGATTTATTGAATTTATCCAGTTTGGGAGTAGCATATATTCGCAAATTGATTCAAGAGAAAACCGGTATACCGCCTGAAAATATTATGATTTCTTGTACGCATACCCATTCCGGACCAATAGCTACGTTTATTCCGCCGAATTCTGACCAGGGAGTTCCTATCACTCGGCGTCGAAAGAATCTAGGAACGGTAAATCCACAATATATCGAAGAGTTAACCCAAAAATTACCGGAATTAGTTGTTTCTGCTATCGCGCCAGAGAATATGATAGAAATTGGTCATATTGAATATAATCATGGAACAATTGAAGGATTAAATTTAGACCGTCGCGCAGAACAAGGAATAAAAGGTATCCATGGTCCGTTAGTCACCAAGAATCCAGAGCATGACGACTCATTGCAAGTGGTAATTTTCAAAAGTATCCATAACAAAATTCAAGCGGTATTAGTTAATTTCGCTTGTCATGCGGTTGTTCGCGATTTTACCAACCGAGAGGTTACCGCTGACTTTCCGGGAGTAGTGGTTAAAACACTGAAAGAGAAACTCTGGGATATGCAACTTGCAGAACCAGGATTACAAGTCTACTATATCAACGGTGCGTGTGGTAACTTAAATCCGGTAATTATGGGCGGAACGTGGGATGAAATGGAGCAATTTGGCCGAACTATAGCAGATGCGGCATTAAATCTAATTATAGACCAACATAAGATGGCGAATATCGCAGCTCAGTTTATTTCGGTACATGCAAAATCGAAAATTATCGGATTACCGTTGCGACCTTTAGCGAAAGAAGAAGTTCAAGCTCAATTAGAACAATTTAAACGTGAAAAAGAACGAATTACTGATATCAATTCAACAGAATATAAAATTAAAGAAGCGTTTATTCAATGGGGTGAAGACACTCTACGTTTAATTGAATCCGGTAAAGCACCAACTCAAACGCCTATGGAAGTATACGTTCTAGCGTTCGATGGAGTACGTATCATCGGGTTAAGTGGAGAAATATTTGCCCGAATTGGCAAAAATATCAAATCGCGTTTGCCAGGATATACGCTGATCGCTGGGTATACTAACGGTAGTTCGGGATATATTCCTACTGCGGAAGCGCTCGCTGAAGGAGGATACGAAACGAGAGATGCATATAAATTTTTCGCGACGTTCCCATTTAGTCCTGAAGTAGCTCAGGTGGTTGAAAATGCTGCGGTTAGTTTAGCATTGCAAAAATAATATCGAGCGAGATACCGCATTCATATTGGTAAAACGATAGCGATTGATATCGTAAGTTGAATAAAGTTTAGAGATGAGAAATAAGATATACTGGATAGTCCTATTATGGATAGTTTCACTAGTGTTTCTTGACAACCATAGTAATATGAGTTGCGCTGAATCGCATAACGTTGGTGGAAATGTGCAAAAAAGTAATAGAACTTATAGTGGATTTATAATCGGAATAAACGAATTCAGAAATAATCCGAAGGAAGTAGTCCGCTTTGTCAACGAGTTAATCAAACTCGATTATGCGGTTTATCGTTGTGCAACTACCGCAAATATCTCCGGAATACAATTTTATCAAGGAGAGTTTATTATTGATTTGAATCTAACAAATAAACAAACTATGGTTTTTCGGCGATTACGTACTCACCATGGTATTATCGGTCGTTTTGAATCAACAGCGTTTAGCATCCCGGCATATAAACTGGTTAAAGGAAAAATAGCGGTTTTAGATACCGATTATTCGCTTGGTGGCGCTGATAATCATGTTAATGTACTCGATAATCTCGGATTTTCTGTCGAGTATGTCACAGATATGGATTTATTAGATGGAACTTTAGTATATCCGGAATATCTCGCTCTAGTATTACCGGGCTTGGGAGGAAATAGTGGTTCTCCATGGTATACGTTTGGAGAAAAAAGCAAACAGGTTATACGCTCTTTTGTTCAGAACGGCGGCGGAATTTTTGGCACCTGCGCCGGGGCAGGACTCATACTGTCCCAAGGAGATTTCAATGACGAGTTTCCGAATAATTATCTTGATTTAGCTCCAATTGCTGGAACCGTAACATTTCGAGGACGCGGGTTAATTCTTGAAAAAGTGCTGGATACTGCAAGTCCTCTATTCTACGGGCTAGATGATGAATTCTATATGTTTCACAACGGTGGTGGCGGAATGCGGGTATTGAATGACAATGCGAAACCAATGGCAGTATATACCAATTTAGCTCGTTACGCCGCTAAACCTTGGGCGCATGATTATTATCATTGGGATACGGTTCAAAACCGATATCAAGGGCATCCGCCAGCTAATACTGAAGAAGAAGCACGCGATTGGTTAGCACCATATTTACATAATCCGAATTATGCAAGTACGGTTTTTGCTACGAATGGTAACGGTCGATTGGTTGCAACTGGAGACCATCCTGAAACATTAGCACGGCTTCAAGAAGGGGAAATGCCTTTATATAAGGATGGACCAACCATCATGGTAACGAGAGAGGATATTAATACCGGATGTATGTATGAAGCAAATATTATCTATGCGATAACACAATCGCCCATATCTTGGATACAGTTTGGGTTGCCTCGCAAAGTTTCGGATAGTAATTTAACCCAGATACCACGAGAAAAATTTAATAGCAGGTTAACGCAAAAAAATATCGCCCGTTTGAAATCGGAACTCGGTATCGTAGAACAGGAGATAAACGAACTTAATGAAATTATCACTGAATTGAACTCGCAACAAGCAAACCAAACGAATGTTGCAGTAAATAAATATTTAGGAAAAATATTATCTCAGACAAAAAAACTAGGTACAGAAATATCATATAGTTTGGGTACGTTACTCCAGCTAGAAGTTAATCTTGCAAACGAGAAAACAGATATACTGTTGAAAGATTTGATATGCGCAGAACAACAATTAAAAAGTATTAAGAAAGAACTAGTGTTTATCAATAATGCGGTCACGCAGTTACATTATATTGCTAAACAAATTGAACGGACGAAAGGACAGTATGGTTCGGCATATTCTGCTGATGACCGGCAAGAACATTGGCAAACGATATCCGAATTTTTACAGTTATATATATCTGATTCGATTCCATCGAATGAACGGATAGACTACGTTTTCGAAGCACCAGTTAACCCAGCTTCAGCTAATCGGATTATGGCATTGCGATATGCGAGAGATATAGTATATCGCATAAATCGGCAAATCCGAGAAATGATATTTCTTAAAAATTATGTACAATAATCGCTTATTATATAGGTTTTTGTTAAGCAGATTATCTTGTTATTGTAACAAAAATCCGTTCTATCTACGCTAGGGAAAGAGATACGATATGCAAAAAATGAGATTATGGTTAATATGCTTTTTAGGAGGTATGATTGTACAGTTCATGCATCCCAATTATTGTCGAGCTTTTTCAATAGTAACCGTAAACGTTTTAATTCATAATGGGATACATGCATCAGCGAACAGTGTTAATGGTACTGTAGCCTGTTTATCCACAGCTAATTATCATAACCTAGTTCCCGGGGTATGGTTTACGTGGGGTTTCAATGGAACCATTAATGCTTCAACGTTATCCGGTTATGATGTTCTCGTTATGCCCGGTGGTGATGGTTTTGGTAGCGGGTATCGGTTGGATCCCAATATTAATTCTAACGATATAAAGAACTGGATTGCAACCGGAAAAGGATATTACGGAACCTGTGCTGGAGCGTATGGCGGTACCTCAACTGTTTATGATTATGCACCCAATACTACTTCAGTGAGATATTATGCTTGGGGACTAGCACCACATGTAAACGCTATCGCTACCGCTTCGGATTCAACGGCGTTAACGGTAAGTATGACTTCTGCTGGACAATATACGTTAAATAATTCAGGAACCTTAACGCTTCGTTATATAAACGGTCCGGCAATGAAAGAGAATACACCGGGCGGAACCGTATTTGCTATCTATGCTGATAATATAACTGGATATCCAGGACATATTGCGATTGTCGGAGACACCTATGGTTCTGGAAGAACTATTCTTTGCGGACCGCATCCGGAGTTATCTCCGCAGAAACCTGAGTTAGTAGCGAGACTAACCGCTTGGGCTGGAAAAGCAATTGATACACAAATTCCCGTTGAATTATTTGATTTTGATGCCATAGATGAACCTGCAAATAACTAACAATAATGAAATTAATTATATTCCATACAATAGTTATGCTTTTACTCCTTATCGTTTCAGCACAAGCTATTAGCCGGGATAGTGTTATGGCAACAGCTTATGCTTACTATACTGCAACTTGGTTATGTTCAACCGCAAATGCTCATTCTGCATGGAATACGTTTACTGCAGGAATGTGGTATACCGGTGTACCATATAACATGGGTGGATGGGACACTCTCTCAACTTGTTTATGGAAACTAGCGAATGGAGTTATTGCGGGGAATAGTAAACAACTGAATCAGCATACTCCGCAACATGCTGGAGTTGATTGTTCCGGGTTAATTACCCGATGCTGGGGGATTGATACCGGAAAAATGTATACGTGGACATTACCCAGTATTTCACGAGAAATAAAATGGACTGAATTAATCCGTGGCGATATTTTAAATCGAACTGGTGATGACGGACATGTTCGTCTCTTTGATTATTTTACTGACGGAACCAAACAAATGATGGTTTATGAATCTACTGTCGGTGTTAAACCAGCGAGGGTAGTCCATCGTCCGGTGCGCTGGAATAAAACATATGTTCCACGCCGATTTGAACTGATAGAAGAACTACCGTTACCGCAGGTGCCGTATCATGATTTAGTATATTCTTCCGATACATTTTATCAACCATGGATACTCGGTGGCGTCGGTAAAGTTGGCGTAATTACCTGGAATATGCTCGATAGTTCGACTACCGAAAATAGTTTTATGGTAAGTGATAAGAAATATATCGGACAACTTACCCAACAGAATCCGGGGTTGAGTTATGCCTATACTGGTAGTTCAACTGATTCAAATTATACGGTAGAAGTTAACGTATGGTGTGAATATAATCATAATAGAACAAGTAACATCCAGCAATATCCCCAGATATTAGTTTATTTTAACCCTTTAACCATGCAGTATATAACGTTATATCCAGATTTCTCCCCAGGAAAAGATAGGCAGCGATTATGGTTACGAGCGTACGGTCCATTAGGTACGGTTAAAACCATTAAAACCTGGCAGTATCCGAAAGATTTTCCTGACCCGAAATGTTCCGGCTGGCATCAGTTTCGATTGAGTATCTTACATGGAAAGTTTATAGTCTGGATTGACGGTAAGAAATTATCTGAACCAAAAGGGAAATATCCTGGATTATCTTCAGGATATGTCGCTTGTTCGCTCTATGCAAAATCTACTAGTTCACAACGCGTCGGCTGGTTTAGCGAGCTAAAAGTAGAACCGACGGTTAGGAGAGAAACAATAAAAATAAAGTAGTAGTTAATATTTGAATAGCGTTAAATAGCCAAATGGTTAATGAAAAAATAATATTGGTTTTCATAATAATAATGTTTATATTTTCCGTTTCAGGATATCCAATATCACGAGATAGTGTGATGAGTATCGCTTATTCTTATTATACGGCTACATGGCTCTGTTCATCGGCGAATGCTAATCCAGCGTGGAATACTTTCACAGCAGGTTATTGGTATACCGGCGCACCCTATAATATGGGCGGTTGGGACACTTTATCTACCTGTTTCTGGAAACTTGCTAATGGTGTTATTGCAGGAAATAGTCAGCCGTGGTCAATCAATACCCATACACCAAGTCATGCTGGCGTAGACTGTTCCGGCTATGTTACTCGATGTTGGGGGATTTCTACTGGGAAATTATATACTTGGACTTTACCGAGTATATCGCGGCAAATTAGCTGGTCTGATTTAGTTCGTGGCGATATCCTGAACTGTTCTCGTGAACATGTCCGTCTTTTTGATTATTTTACTAACGGAACAACTGAAATGATGGTGTATGAATCTACCGTCAGTGTTTCACCTGGTCGAGTTACGCATCGTATTCTGCCAATAAGTTCTTTTACCGACTATATTCCAAGAAGATATAATCTCATTGAAGAGTTACCGTATCCGCATCCTCCATATCAAGATTTAGTTTCAGCTTCCGATAAATTTCAGCTGCCGTGGATTATTGGCGGGCTCGGTGGCGTAGGTGAAATGAGCTGGAATGTAGTAGCGGTTGCAACCACAGTTGGCGGTCTACCACCAGGAAACGATGGGTATGTCGGACAATTAACCCAGGAAAATTATGGCACCGGCTATGCTTATACCGGAAGTTCTACCGATAGTAATTATACGGTTGAAGCGTATGTCTGGTGCCGATATAATTCTAATGCAAATGATTCTGCATATCGATATAATCAGCTGTTCGCATATTTTCATCCATCACCGATGCATTATCTTCGGCTAAATGCTGATTTTACTCCAGCACGAAAACGGTTGTGTTTACAAGCGCGAAACACCCAAGGAACAATAACCACATTAAAAGAATGGAACTATCCGACTGATTTCCCTGACCCCGGAAAATCCGGTTGGCATCATTTCCGATTAAGTATCCTTGATGGATATATGAAAGTATGGTTCGATGGAACAAAATTGTCTGACCCCACAGGAAGCTATTCAGGTTTTACTACGGGATATGTTGCTTGTTCGCAATATTCCAATGTTGCAGGCGCTCAAATCGGTTGGTTTGATGAGTTGAAAGTATATCCAACTCGAATGACCCTTGATTCAGCAACTAGTATAACGCTTACTGTAGGACAAAGTACAACCCTTAAACTTATCGGCGGGATACCAACGCAACTGTGGATGGTATCTACAACCGATATTGTATCATTGAACACTACGGTTGGACCGCAGGTGGTAGTTAGCGCTTGTCATCCTGGTCAAGTTGTCCTAACTGCACAAGATACGTATTGGGCACAATCCGTTAGTGTAATCATTACGGTTCTTCCACCGGCAACGGTTGCACCGTTATTTAATGAAACCGATGGATTGATACGTGATAAGCAAAACCATCGAATACTATGGGATAACTTTTAGCTGAAGATTTAGGACTATAATGTTTACAAGGATATTCGCCTAAACATGGTTAGTATTGAAAGAAAGGTGAGGTATGTATGTATAAAAAAATATTTTTGGGGATATATCTGTTAAGTATACTATCAAGTTTTCTTATAATTAGTTCTCTAGGCATAGCTGCACCGACGGTAACCTTGAACGGTTCAGGAACCATAGTAATCGGGGATACGAGAGTGCTTATCGCTAGTGGCGGCGTCCCGCCATATACCTGGTCGATTAAAACGGTTTCCGGAGCACCGGGAATTTTAAGTGCATATTCTGGAGCTACCGTCTCATTTCTCGCTACGGTAGATGTTGGAACGTGTTATGTGGTTGTAACGGATAATTCAGCTCAAGCGAGCACGACGAATAATCTCACGGTCGTCTCTTCACCTATACCCATAAAAAGTTATTGGATTTGGGGTAGTTCCATTTCAAATCGTAGCGCTGCTACTACGGTCATCACCACGTCAACTACACACCAAATACGCGATGTTTTCTTGCTTGTTAAAGGAACATCTGGAACGTTTGATACGACTCGATTAGTTTGGATGACACAGATTGCTAAAGGGTTAAATACCAACGTTCGAATCCATCCGTGGGTAATTTGCTTTTCAGATTCATCAGCAGCAACGTTAGGTATCTATACAACTGTTAGCAGCACTTGGATAAGCCCGATGGATCCTCGATACCGCCAGTATTTAATGGATTCGTGTATCATTCCATTAGTTCGAGACCATCCGGATATTAATGGAGTCCATTTAGATTGTTTTCGCTATCCTGGAAATGCCTACAATTACGATACCGGGTTATCATTAGTTAAATTCTGTCTAGAAATCGTGACTACTGTTCGACGATATAACCCCGCAATCCCAGTATCAATAGCTGTTATGCCAGAAACTAGTAATAACGAGTATTCTTATGGACAAAGTTATTATAAACTCTCGACTGCTGGAGCACGAATTCTTGCACTGATGGCATACACCGGAAATTATGAACAGACCGCCGCGTGGGTAGGTAGAGTTATCAAATATGCACGGAATACTGCTGTCAGAACCTGTTCGATTTATGCTGGGTTACAATTTACGTATGATACCGGCGGATATATGCCAGCAGCGGAGATAGCTGCTGAAACTAGATACGCAATTGATTCCGGTACGCAAGGAGTAGCGGCATTTCGTTGGCCGATTCAATCATACCAATGGACTGCTTGGGATACTGTTGGAAATCCGACTCCATTAACCATTAGTCCTACTGGCACAATAACGTTACAACCGATTGGTGCGAGTACCGTGTTTCAAGCTAGTGGTGGATGGCAACCGTATACACGCTGGACAACAAGCAACTGGAGTATCGGGTCAGTTGCGGTATTTTGGGGAGAGAGTAGTGCTCGATTTTATGTCTGTAATACTGGAACTTGTACCATTATCGTTCGCGATTCTGCACCAGGTCCAGCGAGCGCAACTTCGGTAGTAATCCAGTGTGTTCCGGTTGAATTGATTGAGTTTGAAGCGATTATCGAACCAGAAAAAAATTATATACGTAAATAAACATTATCCAATTAAAATTTTTATATTACTATAAATTACTATGAGAAAAATTATCAAACTATCATATTGTTTACTATTCGCTCTTTCTATTATAACCACGCAAAGTTTTTGCCAGGATTCTTCAGGAAACAAACCGGTTACCATCCGCTATTTAACCTACGAAACGGCTCATCAACAAATTGTTGGAATTAAACGGATTATCGCTGAATTCGAAAAACTCCATCCGAACATTCGCGTGCAATTAGAACCGAATGCGGAAGCTTCGCGAATCTTCCTCGTTGAAATGGCAAGCGGTACACCGCCGGATGTGATGTATCTTGTCGGAACATTTTTAGCGCAATTAGTTGCAAAAAATGCGGTGTTAGATTTAACCCCGTTTATTGAACAAGACCAGATTGATATGTCGATTTTCTATCCGCAGGTACGAGATGTATTAACTTTCAATGGAAAGTTATATGCGTACCCAATCCATTTTTCGACCAACGTTATTTTCTATAATCGGAAACTTTTTGACCAAGCGGGTATACCTTATCCGGATGAAACTTGGACGTGGGACGATTATAAAGCCGCAGCAACGAAATTAACTAAAGATACGAATGGCGATGGTAAAATTGACCAATTCGGTACTTTGATTCCGGATTCGCGAATTCTGATTGCTTCATTTGGCGGGACATTCTTTAATGCGGATTTAACGAAATGTACGATTAATTCACCGGAAGCACGAAAAGCATTAGCTTGGGGTATGAGTATGTATGGGAAAGAAGCGCCGACTGTTGCCCAACTGTCTGATACTTCAGATATGCAGTTATTTGAAAATGGTCGGCTCGGAATGTTTATCGGTCGAACCTGGCAACTGGTTAAATTAACGGAAACGATGAATCCTGACGAGTGGGATGTTGCGCCGATGCCGAAAGGTGCCCGACGTATTTCAGTTTTAGCCGTAGGTGGACATTGTATCACGCGCGGTAGTAAACATCCGAAAGAAACCTGGGAGTTTATTAAGTTCTATTCGAGCGCAGAAGGACAAAAATTGTTAGGGGTTCAAAAGAATTGTGTTCCTGCGAATATCGAAGTGGCAACGGATACCAATTATTTTTTATGTCCGCCACCGCGTTCAATCAAACTGTTCATCGATTCATTATCATATTCGATTGTTGATATTCCTGATACACCATGGAAAACAGAATTATTAACTCGAGTTTGGAACCCGATTTTTGAAAAAATTAGAATGAACGCTATGCCTATCGATACTGGATTAGCGGAACTGCAGGAAAAAACCAATATCTTTCTATCGGAATTCGCGAAACGACCGGTTCCGGATTACGGCGCTTTCCAAACCGGGAGTAACAAATGGTCGAATTATTTCCCTTACGGAATTGCGGTTGCGGTCATTCTTTTAGTAGTGTTAATTATCGCCGCACGAAAATACCATTGGATGGAAGGGTATTTATTTATCGCCCCGTGGTTATTAGGATTTCTGATTTTCATTGTCGGACCGATTATCGCTTCGTTCCTATTAAGTTTTACGGAATATGATATTTTAAGTAGTCCCCATTGGGTAGGATTGAAAAACTATAAAACGTTGTTTACAGACCCGTTGTTCAAAAAATCCTTGTTTAATACCGTGTACTACGTCAGTTTTACGGTTCCACTTGGATTGGTTTTCTCGCTTTTCTTAGCCATGTTACTTAACAATAAAATTCGCGGGATTTATATATTTCGGGTTATTTACTATTTACCAGCGGTGACTTCCGGAGTTGCAATCAGTCTATTATGGCGATGGTTATATAATCCGGATGTTGGTTTAATAAACTATGTATTAAGTTGGTTCGGGATCCCAGCGTTAGGCTGGTTAACCTCACCGACTTGGGCATTACCGGCAATCATTATTATGGCAATATGGAGTTTCGTTGGTGGTCCGATGATTATCTATCTGGCGGGACTCCAGGGGATACCAGAACATCTGTATGAATCAGCAGAAATTGACGGTGCGAATTTTTGGCATAAATTCCGATATGTAACAATTCCGATGTTAAGCCCGACGATCTTTTTTAACTTAATCATTGGAATTATTAATTCTTTCCAAGTATTCACCTCCGTGTATGTTATGACCGGAACAGCTGGCGTGATTGAACCTGGTGGACCAGCGAATAGTACGCTCGTGTATATTCTCTATTTATATCAGAACGCATTCCGATATTTAGCGATGGGAAATGCTTGCGCTATGGCTTGGATTCTCTTTCTCATCATACTCGGCTTAACGATACTAAACTTTAAAGTAGCCCAGCATTGGGTACATTATGAACAAACGTAATCATTATCGTTAACGTTTAATAAAACACAGAAGGAGGAGAATTTGGATTACACTTAAACGTTATGTCTTTCATAGAAAGTAAAAAAACAAAACAACGTATCGGAAAGATAATCGTAATAACCATACTTTGCATCGGTGGTATTCTTTATCTACTACCCTTTTTGTGGATGATTCGAACTTCGTTGATGGAATATACCCAACTTAATCGGTTACCCATGGTATGGATTCCGAATCCCATTCGACTCGATAATTATCGTCAAGCGTTAACAATGATGAATTTTCCGGTTTTGCTTAAAAATACGCTTATCATTACTGCATTCGCGTTAACTGGTCAACTCATTTCCTGTTCGTTAGTTGCTTTCGGTTTTGCACGGTTACGGTTCCCAGGTCGAGAATTATTATTTTTCGTTCTATTGAGTACGATGATGTTACCAGCTATGGTAACTGAAATCCCGCGTTTTATTTTATTTACGAAACTTGGTTGGGTAGATACGTTTTATCCCTTAACCGTTCCGGCATATTTCGGCGGAAGCGCTTTTTTTATCTTTTTACTACGTCAATTTTTCCGCAGTATCCCTATCGACTTAGATGAAGCGGCACGGATTGATGGGTGTAGCTCGTTCCGCATTTATACCCAGATAATTATGCCATTATCAAAACCGGTGTTAACGACGGTCGTTCTATTTTCATTCATTTGGAACTGGAACGATTTCTGGGGTCCGCTGATTTATCTGCGGAGTGCAGATAAAAAAACATTAGCGCTCGGACTCCAAGTTTTCCAAGGGTTGTATCAGACAGAGTACCATTATCTAATGGCAGCTACGTTGGTAGTATTATTGCCGGTAATTATTCTTTTTATTGCTGCACAACGTTATTTTGTTAAAGGAATTGTCATGACCGGAATTAAAGGATAATTTCCCTTTCGAGAAATTCCGAATGTCAAAATACTTTAGGTTAAAATAAATCGATTTTTTCATTCTAGGTTGTGCATGAGGTTTTGTGTATCAGTTTCGGAAAGTGAATCGCACCGAGTTTGTGTTCAACCTCATGAAACATACCTAATCTGAGGGTTTACCCTAGCATCCTTTAATTACTCTGAGGTGATATACGAAACGATTATCTCCTCTAACGAAATTTGCAATTATTGTATGGTATCTCACTCATTCTGCTATGGGAATTACTCTAGGAGCTCGGGAGCAGGGTTGCCATCATAAAGGATACATTGTTCCTCTCTCATCGATAAGCGATTCTTCAACGGAATACCAAAGGCAACTGGATAGTTTTAAAGCGGTGAGTCGATTATTACGAAACCGATATACGGTATTCTGGCTGGCTGAATCGGTTCAGGTTCAGGGGACTGAAGTGTTACCTGGCAGTTTTATTGTTCCGGAATCTAGTTCCCCTGCATTTACAGAATTATTTTCTAATATCTGCCAGCAATTTAAGCTAAATCCGATATATACAGAATTCCCACGAACCGTAAAGGTATATACTTTACGGTTACCTAAGGTAGCGATATATTGCGGTGACCGAACGTTTGATGGCCCGGCAAGTTTCGTTCGAATCTGCGAACAGTTAGGGGTTGACTGCGATATGATTAATGGTATGGATATCCGCAATGGGATGCTAACACGTAACCGATATAATCTGGTTTTAATTCCCGGCGGATTATCCACCGTGCAAGCGTATGTAATCTATCCGAAAGGATTAACAGCAATTCGTAATTTTGTAAAACGTGGAAATGGTTATTTAGGGGTTTGTGCTGGAGCGTATCTCGCCGCAGATACGGAGTTGGGATTGAATTTGGTAACGAATACTCTAGCTGATAGTGCTGCGGTTGGTGAAGTAGAAATAGCACCGACTAATTCCGATTTACCAATATTCTGGGGCTATCCTCGTTCTCGGTTCAAGCTTAAATACTGGTGTGGGCCAACGTTTCAACTTGATTCTCGTGTTCTCGCTAAAATCGAAACAGTTCCGGCGCAATGGAAAAAACCGGAATTATGTCAGCAGGGGTGTATGATTGCTAGTGAGTATCAAAAAGGTAAAGTGGTGTTAATCGGACCGCATCCTGAATCTTCTACCGGTATTGAGAATGTTGAAGGAATGCCACGGTTGTATGGAAATATTATCTTCTATTTAACCGCAACACAGAGTACACCTTCTACTCGAGCGATACAACCCTATTTCGCTTGGAAGTATGTTTCATCTAACCGTATATCAACTTATACCAAGAAATCAGGTAAACCTACTGTCAGCTCAGCGAAACTAGCGGAATTAGCTGAACGAAATTTAGTTACAGTTAACCAAATCGCTGACCTGATTCGAAAAGTTGACCGTATCTGTGAGAGGATTGATACTCAACCAGAACAAGGGAATTTAATGTGGCATAAATGTTATTTCGTATGGAGAATGCCGAGCGCAAAAGAGTATATCCAGAAACTGCAGGAACTATTAATTGCGATTGTTCGAATGACAACAGCTGATACAACGGATAGGAATAGGAAGACTCAATGCGTTCTCCCACAGGGTACAGAAATGTATGTTCAATTGCAGAAAATGCAGCGAGAGTTACCGCCGGTATTAGCGTCGTGGCGCAAGATTTATGCGGGTATGACCGAGTTTGAACAGGAATTTCATAACGTAGTTATGGTAGCGCAAAAAAACCAATCTACATCAACCGGGAACCAGCTGGATACGAATACGGTTATATCGTCTGACCTAAAACGTGCATGGTGGAAATTGAATATTAAAGAATATATAATAAGTGCAGAATTTATTGGCGGTGAGAGTTGGAAATATTGGAATAATGAACATGATATGACTGAAAGTAAACTCATCCGAGACCAGAAAACTGGTACTCCCGTGAAGGTGATACATGCTTCTACGTCAAAAGGAGCATTATGGACTATCGTTCAACTTTATCTAGAACTCCACCGGATATTAGGTAATGAACGATGATTGCGAGTGTATAATCCTAACCATATTCAAGGGTAAGAACTATGATGCCCAATACTATTCAAGAGATGAAACAAGCAATTATTCAGGAAGTTGACCGGCTTAAGGATAGATTGATTGGTTTAAGTCAGCAAATCCATGCGAAACCGGAACTGGCTTTTGAAGAGTTTTATGCTGTAGAAATATTAACCAACTATTTAACCGAGCAGGGGTTTAGAATTGAACTCAATCTTGCAGAGTTACCAACCGCATTTCGTGCGGTATATCAGGGGTTGCGTTCAACTCCGGTAATTGGGCTACTTGCGGAATACGATGCACTACCGGAAATCGGGCATGGTTGTGGGCATAATTTAATTGCGGTTGCTTCCGTTGGAGCAGCGGTCGCGTTAAAAAATGTTTTTCACTCGCTCGGGCTACCAGGACAGATTCAGGTAATTGGAACACCGGCAGAAGAAAAAGGGGGCGGTAAAATTCTACTGTTACAAAAAGGGATATTCGATTCCCTTGATGTAGCGATGATGTTTCATCCGGATAATAAAACGATTGTTGATTATTATAGTTTAGCAAACCAATCCATTACCGTAGAATTTTTTGGTAAAGCGTCACACGCTGCAGTTGCTCCGGAACAAGGTATTAATGCGCTCGATGCACTTCTATTAAGTTTTAATAATATCAATGCGTTACGACAGCATATCGTTTCCAGTTCACGCATTCATGGCATTATTACTGCCGGCGGAAAAGCCGCAAATGTTGTTCCTGATTATGCGAGCGGCGTGTTTATCGTTCGTAGTCTAACGAATGGATATCTTAAAGAACTGGTGGAAAAAGTACTGAATTGTTTTCGCGCTGCGAGTACGGCTACAGGAGCAAAATTGGTCTATAAACTATCCCCGGTATCATATGCGGCGATGCAATCGAATCAGGCGTTAGCGCGTTTATTCAGTCAGAACTTAAACTTGTTAGGTATTGAAGTACAGCCGAGTTATCCGACGAACGGACTAGGTAGCAGTGATATCGGTAATGTCAGCCAACTGGTTCCGACAATCCATCCGAAAATCGCTATTACTGACCCGCCAGTAAGTTTACATTCGCCTGAGTTCGCTACCGCAGCTTGTTCAAACCGAGGATGGAACGGTTTATTAGCTGCAGCTAAAGCGTTAGCGATGACTTCGGTTGACCTCTTGTTAGAACCGAATACTATTGTTATAATAAAGCAAGAATTTTTTAGGAATAGATGAAAGCAGGTGGTTAATTATGGTAAAAACTAGCGTTGATGAGAAGAAGCGGATTTTGAATCAGCATCGCATGGAAATATTAAATTTAATCCGGACGCATGGACCGTTATCCCGAACGGATATCAATAACATAACGAATATTCGGTTAACCACGGTTACTGAAATTGTAAAAGAACTTATCGAGAACGGGATTGTTATTGAAGTTGGAAGTGCTGAATCTACCGGTGGTAGAAAACCGATACTATTGACCATTAATCCTACACAAGGTTATATCATTGGTATTGATATACGAGCGACGAATATTCGCGGAGCGTTAACAAACTTACGGTCACAAATCATCGCGCATCAGCAACAGGATATGCCGCCAGAAAATTCCGGGATGGCGGTAGTGCAACAGGTTAAAGATATCATTCGCCAACTGATTAATGCTGTTCCGGATAAAGATAAACTGTTAGGCGTTGGGATAGCTGTAGCAGGTTTGGTAGATAGTGTCCAGGGGATAGTTATTTTTAGTGCGAATATTCCCGGATGGCGGAATATTCCATTAAAACAATTAATCGAATCCGAGTTTAATATTCCGACTGCTATTGAGGAAAAAGCGCGTTCTGCCGCGTTAGGGGAACGCGTGTTCGGTTGTGGTCGAGATATTGATGATTTGATTTATTACCATATCGGAATGGGTATTGGTGCGGGAATTATCAGTCATGGGGTTCTCTATTTTGGGGCAAGTCAGTCTGCAGGAGAAATAGGCCATACGGTGATTGACGAAACTGGTCCACCGTGTCGATGCGGTAATTTCGGGTGTTTAGAAGCGATTGCTTCTGCAAAAGCGATTCGTGAACATGCGATTGCTGCGTTGGAAAAAGGGGTTGATTCGATTCTAAATGATTTAGTTAATAAAAATTTAGAGAGTATTACTTCTGAAAAAGTCTACATTGCAGCAACACGTGGGGATAAACTCTGTCGGCGGATATTACAAGAAGCGGGAACGCATCTTGGAATCGGGGCTGCGAATCTGGTGAATATCCTAAATCCAGCATTACTCATTATCGGCGGCGCTTTAACGAAAGCTGGCGAGTTCATTTTAGAACCGTTACTGCGCACGTTGCAAGAACGGAGTCTAAGCGTCTCTGCGCAAGCGGTTAAAATTAGAGTGTCAGAACTTGGCGACGATGCTGCGCTTCTCGGTGCGACGACGCTCATTTTAAAAAATATTTTTACGATTCCTGAGTTAGCAGGTTCCCCACACATTAAATAAGATACCGTAGAATACGGGAATATCGCTGAGGTGAAGTTCTCGGTGATATTGTGGATATGCTAAAATTCGCTGGGGCTATGGATAGAGGATTAATCTGTAGCAGGTTTGATTTCTGTTCCTATCAGGAGTTTCACCGATACTTTAGTCTACAGTATTGCCTTTTCAATACGCGAAACTTACCTGAACAATCATCGTGTCGTGTTCAGAATCATCTAAAATAAAATGGATATGCGAACAAAATTCTATATTATTTTGACCTAATGAGCGATTATGGCTATACAAGAATTTAAATTAGCGTATGGGAGTAGTAGTATTACTATCCATATTCCAGAACAGAATGTCGCTGGATATTATTCTCCATTATCCGTTAAAACCGAACCGGATACGAAACAAGCGATTACACAAGCTATTCGAGCAACGAAACTATCGGTATCTTCTCTCGTAAACGGTAAACGAATCTGCTTGCTTATCGCTGACGGTACCCGGTCGGAACCGCATCAGGAACTGATTGAAGTTATCGTTCCCTTTCTTAAATCTGCTAAAGAAGTTACATTTTTTATCACCACCGGTTCCCATGATATTAAAATGGATAAAACGCGCCAGATTGCTCGATGGATAGACGAGAATAGCAAACAAGTAGGGTTAGCTTCGTATACAATCAGGTTAAACGATTGCTTTGATCGAGAAGCGTTCGTCAATCTCGGAACAACTTCTCGAGGAACTCCGATTCTCGTTAACCAAGCGATACTAAATGCGGAAGTATATCTGGTTATTGCCGATTGTAAATATCATTATTTCGCTGGATATAGCAATTATCTCAAACATTTCATACCCGGTGCTTGCGCATTCGAAACTATCGAAAAAAACCATCGGTTAGCCCTTGATGAATTATCTACGTTCGGTCGGCATCCCTGGCATCCTGACCCGAACCGGAGAATCCAACCGCTCGCAGAAGATATGCTAGAAATCGTGAATAGGATCATTTCCCCAGAGCAACCAGTATTCAATTTAACGATTGTTACTGCGAATAACCGAATCGTCTGGGCGAAAGCTGGTAATCCGCAAGAAGTCAGTTCCGCTGCGTTTACGTTTATTGACCAGACGATGTCGTTTGCAGTTGAACCGGTCAAATATCTCGTGGTAACCCCTGGTCCGAAACCCGAAGGCGACCAGCTTTATGACGCACAGCGCGGCCTTGAATTAACGAAACAAGCGATTATCCCTGGTGGTGAAATTTTATGGTTAGTCCCCTGCGATTTAGGTATTGCTCCGAATCAGAACGCATACCACCATTTCTATGAGTTATTAGCTCAATCGGAAGAGCCGGATGAAGTGATGGAAAATATCGCCAGCGGATATAAGCTCTATTCCCATAAAGCATATAAATTCGCCCAGCTATTGAACAAGGTTAATATTTTGGTTTATACCGAGCTGGCGGAAGAAACGGTTACGAAAATTCATATGAAAAAGATAACTGACCCGCAAGCGGTTATCGACCGATGGCTAGCGGATGACCCGAACGCAAAAATCATCGTTGTCGATGGCGCAAATAAAACTGTACTTAGAGCGAAATAACTTACCCTACCGGCGACTGTTCGTAAAAAAAATTGAGTTCTCCAGTTCTAAAAATGCCTACTTACTTTATTATTCTACCTACCCCACGTTAGCCCGAAGGTTAATAAGTAACGAACCTAGAATTGAATACTAAAAAAGCAGAACATTTACGCAAAATTTTCAATTAAAACAAATCTAGTATACGAGTCTATTCTTCAATAATCGCTGCACCTACAATATTACATACTTGACGTAATAAAGGATTGATATTACCTTTCCCATCAGGATGGATACGATTGCATAATAACACGATAAAAGTTTGCGTATTTAAATCAGCACGAACCGCAGTTCCAGTCCACCCGATATGCCCGAAACCCTGTTTGGGAAAACTGAGCATTGGTTCTTGTCCGGTATCACGCGCGATGATACCCCAACCGAGTCCCCACGCACGAGTTGGAGTCGGTGATTGATTGGTAGTCATCAGCCGAACTGATTCCGGAGTAAAAATCCGTACCCCATGATATTCTCCACCATTCAATAGCATCTGGCAGAATATTACCATATCATCCACTGTTGAAAATAACCCTGCATGACCGGCAACTCCGCCCATTTCCCAAGCGGTTGGGTCATGAACTTGACCACGTAATAATTTCCCGAATCGAAATTCAGTCGGCGCACATCGTGACCATTTATATTTCGGCGGTAGATACCCAGTATCTTTCATGTTCAACGGGTTAAAAATCCGTTCCGCAACAAAGATATGTTCTGGTTTACCGGAAACACGACGGATAATTTCCCCTAGAATAATGTATCCTAAATCGGAATATACATATTTCGTTCCCGGAGAATAGCTTGTACTCATTGAAGCGATATCTCGGATAATCCCATCATAGCCAAGCTGTTTATTAAAATATGCGCCACCCGGTTTAAGCCCGGAGGTATGCGTTAACAAATGTAATATGGTTACATTTTCCTTTCCATTCTGCGCAAATTCCGGAATGTATGTTGATACTTTATCATTAATATTCAGTTTACCATCTTGCACTAACAACATTATCCCGCTTGCAGTTGCTGTCGGTTTGGTTAACGATGCCATATCGAATATCGTATCCACCGTCATTTTTTCAATCCGCGGTTTCACCATCCGGTTCCCATACGCTTTTTTATAGACTAGTTTTCCTTTCCGAGCGACTAACAGAACCGCACCCCGCACTTCGTTGTTCGCGATACTTGTTTCAATTGCAGTATCAACCGTAGTCAAAACAGAAAGCGAGATACCAACTTTTTCCGGAGAAGTTTTCGGTAGCGGACGCGCAAAGATATTTTGGCAATTAACAGTTGCTATACCCACAACGATTGAGATAACAATTCTCTTTAACTGATGCATGGTAATGTATCCTTTTCAAATTTTCTTCTTATAATAAAACCCTTTTAAGGAACTCGAGAAATTTGATTAACTCTGGCGAATTACTTTTTAGGAATTCTTTATCGATCAGGATTTTCTTACCTTCCTTCGTTAGGAAGATTAGTGGCGTTGGTTGCATAAATCTTGGAAAGTATTGCTTCTCCCAAAGTATACCTATAACGTTTCGTTTCATGCGCGAAAGAGATCTTTCAACCTTAATGCCTTCTGAAAACACCGCGATGAACTTCTCATCTTCCTCATGGATCGTCATTGATAAACATTCTCCAAAATTGATGGACAAATGTTTTAGTCTAGGAATCTTCTTAAGGAACTCGATGAATTTTACTAACTCGGGTGATTTACTCTTCATAAATTTTTTATCGATTTCAATTTCCTTATTTTCCTTCGTTAGAAAGGTTATTCTCACCGGACTCATAAATCTTGGGAGGTATTTCTTTTCCCAAAGCATATATTCAACGTTTCGTTTTGTCCGCGAAAGAGGTTGTTCAATCTTACAATCTTTTGAAAATTCTGTGATGAGTTTCTCATCTTCCTCACGGATCGTCATTGATACTAAAAATCCAATGCCCATGCTCACTCACCTCTATAGGGAACCAACCCAGCAATACCAGCAATACTTTCTAATCTTCTACAACTTATATTATTATCACAAAAGGGTACCTATGAACGCGATATTATCGTGTTCGTCGTTCCAATACTACTGAATTTTATATCATATATAAAGAACGGATGTCAATATCATTCACCAGGTAAAAACCTAGTCGTTTCTTACTTTAATCTAACTACTTCGACCCAACTTTAATAGAGAATCTATTAGGGGTAGATTTAAACGGTTCTTAAGCATGAACTAAAATTTCCGTATAAATTTCGAACGGTATCTCTATCCGTACCAACTTGTCTAACTCCAGGAAGAAATGAGAGACATCAGGGGTAGCTCATGGTGCAGTAAACTACTTCCGTAAAATGACTAATGATTCGGAGGGTAAACTATGGTCTTCTTACCTATTACCGCTATCAAATATACTTCGCACGTTCGTAAAGAACTCGGCGATATTGAAACCTTAGCAGAGGATATCCAACAGCACGGAATGGTACATCCGCTAGTCGTGAATCAAAATAACGAATTACTCGCAGGGTATCGTCGCCTGAAAGCTGCAGAACGGCTCGGTTGGCACGAAGTCCCAGTCACAATCATCCATTCCGACCAAACGCTCACCCAACTGGATATCCAGCTCGCGGAAAATATGAAACGAAAAGAACTAACTCCGCTGGAAATCAGCGAGGTGATTCTCGAACGAAAACATCGGTTCGAACAGCGGTATGGTCCGATCCATCGCGGCGGAAACCGAATGGGACAACCGAATGACCGGAGCAAACTCCAGACTCCG
Organism: bacterium; assembly: GCA_026416715.1. Classification (NCBI taxonomy): domain Bacteria; species bacterium. The sequence continues at coordinate 2,072 of JAOAEQ010000003.1, read as the reverse complement.
GAGTTTGCTCCCCCGAATTTCTATACCGAAACTGCGAAACTCCTCAACCTGAGTGCAAGTTCGATATTTGCATTACTCCAACTGCGGAACCTCGACCCTGACCTGAAAGAACAGGTTAGTAACCGGAAACTCGGATATTGCGCTGCACTCGAAGAACAAGCGAAACGAAACCGAACACGGAAACTCCTCGATAAAACTTCAACTCCGCTCAAATCTATTCCGCTTCCGAATAAAGCGGATATTGCTCCGCTCCAGAAACAATATCAATCTGCGCCGAACCTGATGAACCTGTTCATGCTCGTTCAGCATTCCTACCAGACGGTTCATCAGATGAAAGAACGAACGCTCGAATTCGACCGATTCGAACCGGAATATTTGTTTTTATTCATCCAGCGACTAGAAGAAGTGGTTGATTATTATCAGAAACTCTTAGCTACCCTACTCCAAATGCAGGAACAGAATCTTCGCGAGCAATACACTTAATTTGTGCAAAAGGAAAGGGACTGTAATTCAATGGGACGAGCGAAAATCGATGGCTAAATCTAGATCCATGTTTAGATCTACTACAGCAGCTTCAATTTGGCTAGCATTTTTTGCAGTGGTATAGACACAAAATTCTGTTGTCGCTGTACCATCGGAATAGATACCTTCAATCGCATCCGGATGTTTTGTAGATTTTCGAAACTGGTTTTTCTTAGGCAAATCCGGATTATAGTAGTAGGTATTAATTCGAGTAATATAGGGTTTTTGTAGCAATTTTTCAAGATATTCTTTCAGCCCGTGATGTTTGCCAGAGTTTTTATTCTCATAACTAATTTTTTTCTGTTCTGGAGCAAGTCCCGAATCTGGCGGTAATAATTGTTTTCGCACATTTGGAAATTGCTGGAGAAAAAGTTGATGATAGAGTGTGCCGAGTGCACTTAAGAAAACATTCCCATCTTCCTCCAGAAACAGAACTTTCATTGATTCCGGAATTCGCTGATACTCCGAGTCAGTTACTTTCAAAAATTCGTCACTAAATTTAGCTTCTGCAGATTCAAAGAGTTCATAATGGTCTAGCCATAAATCGAAACTAAACGAAATCGGCATCGGCGGCAGTTCAACAATCGAATCGAACTTTTCAAACTGATAATAGACCGGAATCCCAAACGCTTGACCAATCAACCCGGCGAACGATATCTGCGCTTTATATCCGCCAGTCGCATTGATTGCAATTGAGACGTCCGGAAATTTCTTTTTCAATTCAGCAATATAGTCTACCAGATGTTTCAACCCACGTAAGAACTTCTTTTCGTCAGTATGCTGTAAATCCTTGATAGTTTTGGTATTGACGGTATGAAACTGGTTCGCATAAAATGAACCGAGAACTTCGCCGATAAATTTTCCTTCCGGGGTATCAGAAACGCAAAAATAAAGTTTAGTATCCCGATTAATCTTGTTCTGGCGAAGGAGCGAATTTAACGAAGTGATTTCTGCACCGAGAAGTTTATCGTTTTCGTCAAGCTGACGCAGGTGGTTGACCAGCCAAATCCGACTCTGCTCCGAGAACTCTTTCAGTTTCTGTTCTTCAAGTTTAGCTCGCCAATGTCCCCAGAGCGAGGTACCGACCGTCGAAATTAAGATTCGGTTCATCAGCTTATCTCCACCCAGCCGAATGAAGGATGCCCGCCTTCAAGCCGTTTTCGAGTTTTTGGCGGATGAACTCTTGTCACCCGCTGATATTCGGAGTCTAAACCAATATCTTTTGCAAGAATTAAGAATGAGGTGCTATATGCGGTTGCGCCTTGTCCCAATCGAAGCAGGGTACCTTTTGGTATTGGAGAAGTTACTGGTTCGTTTTTCCACTCTTTCCGGTCTTCTTCTAGAACCCGGCGATAGAACGTATTAGTAATTTTAAGGATATTCTCGAGAGAAACCTTTGCGTGTTGCACAGTTGCTGCTAAAGTAAAAGTAGTATTTGATTTTACCACTTCGTATAAGATTGGCAACTGACTTTTTCCTTTTCCGCCAACGACTTTCGCTAATAATATGGCTAACGAAGTTTGCGGATTATGGCTATTACTATCTGATAC